>CAUTXO010000052.1:0-11284 GCA_963542625.1 uncultured Helicobacteraceae bacterium
AGCTATTCCCAAAGATCTAGGATCTGATCTAAGATCTAGATGGCGGCAAGATCTTAGCTTAGATCTTGCCCCTTAGAGATCTAAGGTTTGATAGTTTAGATCAGGCTGTGCTAGCGGTGGATCTAGGATCTAAGAGCAGGCAGGATCTTTATAAACAAGATCTTGCTCGCTCCACGCCAGCGCCAAAGATCTTAGATCCGAGAGTAAGCAGGATCTAAAGGCAGGAGCAAGATCTCAAGATCTAGCCTGCTCCCGCTAATTCCAAAGATTTAGAATCTGATCCAAGATCTAGATGGCGGCAAGATCTTAGCTTAGATCTTGCCCCTTAGAGATCTAAGATCTGATAGTTTAGATCTAAGCCCCAGCTAGCGGTGGATCTTAGATCGATGGCGGGCAGGATCTTTATAAACAAGATCTTGCTCGCTCCACGCTAACTCCAAAGATCTTAGATCCGAGAGTAAGCAGGATCTAAAGGCAGGAGAGAGATCTCAAGATCTAGCCTGCCCCCGATAATCCCAAAGATCTAGGATCTAATCCAGGCTCCAAAGAGCGGCAAGATCTTAGCTAGGATCTTGCTCTTAGAGATCTAAGAGCTGGTAGCTTGGTTCTAAGGCTCAGCTAGTGGTGGATCTTAGATCTTAAGCGCTAATCAAATCTTAAGATCTCGTCGCACTCCCCACTCCCGTTCAAGATCTTAGTCTAGATCTTGCCAGCTCCATTCAAGATTTAATGTTGAATTGGCGGTTAGATCTTATGATTTTGATCTATGAATTTGCAAGAATCTAAGCCTAGATTGCCTGCTCTGAAAATCTTAAACACTAAAGATCTTGCAGATCTGCACCCACCAAAGATCATAGTGCTGATTAGATCTGGGCCTAAGATTTTGCCAGCCAAAAATCTTGAATCTTGATTTTGCTATTATAGATCTAAAAGCCAATCAGTAAGGGCTAGTTAGATCTAGATTTTTCAACGTGTTAAAAACTTGAGCTTAAGGTTTTTAGCTGATAGTCCAAGCTTCAAAAATCATAGCACCGACAAAATCAAGATAAAAACATAAAAACAAGAAATAAAAGCACTTAGCTTAAAAATCCTACACAAACCGGTTTCCCGGCTTGTGTAAAGAAACTACATCGCGAGTGGGTTATTAACTATAAAGATCTTGTCTTTACCGCCATCGCGTGAGAGAATGTAGAGCTTATCATCAACAACGGCTAGGTCGCTTGCGTCGCCAACTGCTGGCAATTCATAAGCGTCTTCAATTGTTTTGCTTGCCAAATCGATAACAACAAGTGCGTTGAAATTCTTAGAAATTGCAAGCATTTTACCGCCGATGATATCGCTGCCTGTGATGTAAAAGTCGCTTGTTTTCGCGCCCGCTTTTGCCCCAGCATTTGCGCCAAATTCTAGGATTGTCTCCTCGCTAATTTGATTGTCTGTGGTGTCGTATTTAAGGAGCAGCGCCTTTGGCGACTTAGACGTAGCAAGCGTTACCATATACGCATAGCGGCTGTTTGGATCTTTAGCAAGGCTCAAAATGTAGCCCTTTTTGCCGCGCGTTGTCATAACGGGGATTCTAGAGCCCTTAAACATCGGCATAAGGTCGCCGCTAACATCGCGCAAAAATTTCCATTGCACCTTTTTATTCACCTTGTCCGCTGCAACCTTTTCAACGCCCCAAATTGTCTTATTCAGCGCGGTGGCTACAAGCTTGCCCGGTGCGTAGTAAGTCGCATCAACACTAACGGGAACGTCCATTCCATTGACTTGATCTATCGTCGCAAACGCCTTAACGTCTTTGAAATTTTCGTCTGTAAAATACACCGCCGCGCCCGTTGAAATAATGGCAAACTCTTTGTTTGCGGCGTCATACGCAAGCCCGCCTGCTACGCCTTTTTTAAAGGCGCTCAAAGCTTGGAAGCCAAGATCCTTGCTGCCTAGCATTTGCAAGGCTTCGTGCTTTACGCCAAGCGGATTTTCTGCAAACTTTGCATTAAATTTAAGGTTTGCGTCCTCATTTGCGCCTGGAATCCAAGGCTTTGGCCCTTTATACGTGCCCCATAGGCTCGCCTTTTCTGCTGTGAAATTTTCTTTCCAGTGGTGGTCGTCCCAGTATTGCGCGCTTTGTGCCACGTTTAGCGTAAATCTCGTTGGCGAGCCGCTACCGCCGTATGGTGGAAAGCCGTTTGTAACAAGCATTTGGAAGGCGTTAGAAAGCACCACAACAAAGGACAAGATCCCAACAAAATACGTGTATGCGCTGACTTGTTTTATTTTTGTTTCAGAGCTTGCGATCTCCTTGCCAAGCGCGTTGTCGCCGCGCACGAAGAACATCATCGCCGCCATTGCCAAAACAACAATCCAATACACAACAAAAGCCCAAGTGTATGTGTGAAAGCCAAAAATCGCCTCGCCAAAACCCATACCGATGTCTCTAGCAGCGTGGTTTCCAACGTGCCTTAAGCCCTCAAACATAAACCAAAAAGCCACAAGAAATACGCTTGCGATGTATTTAACTTTTGCGCCGTATTTGAGTATAAAAAGCCCCAAGATCCCGACTAAAATCATACCGTAGCGCTCGTGCCCGCAAAGCAAACACGGACTTTCACCCTTGACGTAGCCCAAATAAACGTTTGCAATTCCGACGGGGATTACCAAAATAAGCAGCACAGCAGTCGTCATAATGACGTTAAAATTTTTTTCCGTTAAAAGCTTATCCATTTTCACTCCTTCACAGTGTCATACCAGGGATCCAGCTAGCGGCACTTGCGATGATCCAAAGCGCCACGTCTAAAACGATACAAAGCCACAAAAGCCCAAACGCCAACTTCTCTTTTTGCGGTTTAAATAAGATGAGAAAAACGACAAAAGAAGCTATTAAGTATTCGAGAAATTCCATTTTTTAACCTCCTTAATTAAAAACAGTTTTCAAATACGCTTGGATCATAACATAAAAAATAAAAGTAGAAACTAAAACGCCGGTGTGAATTGTCGGTGTTTTTGGCAAAATTTTTAAATTTTGCAGCGGCTTGGTGGCGCGGATTGATTTGCTACTGGTTTATGGTGGTTTATGGTGGTTTATGGTGGCGCGGCCAGGCTTAAGATCTTAGCGCTAGATCCACTACGTTTTGCGGCGATGTAAGCGGTTTGGATCTTAGATCTTTGCCGTTTTGAGCGCTGGTGCAAACTTTGGGGCGTAAGATCTAAAACCACGCGCGCGGGTGTTTGATTTGCCGTAAGTTTTTTAGATCTGCTAGCGTTTGACAAGCAAGCGCGGTTTTGAGCCGCAAGAAACTTGCAAAAAGTCCGTTTGCAAGCTATTTTTTAGCACGCTAGGGCTAAGCATTTGTTCTGCCGTGCCGAATAAATAGCCGTTTGGATTTTTGGCACTGGTGTAAATTTTATGGCGCAAGATCAAAATACGTGTGCGGTGGCAGAGCGAGCACAAATGCAAGCGTGGGTAGCGGCAAACGTAAGCGCAAGTCCGTGTAAAGATCTAAGCGCGCGGCAAAATCACAGCAGAGGCGCTATTGCTAGCGCAAACAAAATACGGGTGCGTGGCAAAGCGAACGCGAATGCAAGCAAGCGACAAAAGCCAAAACGCAAGCCGCCCCTAAAAAACCGCGACGGCGATGGCTAGATCCTTATCGTGAGTAATCGAAACTTCAATCCGTTTTAGCCCGTGTATCTTTCTTGCGGGCTTGCTTAAAATCACGTATGGCTTGTTTTTGCACGTCTTTTTTATTTTGATGTCTTTAAATGAAAGCCTATCGCCAATGCCACAGCCAAGAGCCTTAGAAACGGCTTCTTTTGTGGCCCAAAAGCCAGCAATGCTTTGAATGCTCCCCCCCGCCATTGCAATCTCTTTTTTGCTTAAAAACCGCTCCAAAAATGCCACGCCGCGCCTTTCATACGCCCTTTTTATGCGCCCAATGCCGACAAGATCCACGCCAATCATTGCACGACAAAGTCCGTAAAAAAGATATTCACCACTTCGCCGTCAATTAGCTTTCTGTTTATGTTGCCGATGATCTCGTCTTTTAGGCGGATCTTGCCGTTTTCTGTTGAGACTTCTTCGTAAGTTTTGCTTGAGAGCGTCCTTATGATGATGTCCCTAATTAGCGCCGTTTTGTTTTCCACTTCTTCCATTAGCCCCGAGCCGCTTAGCTCTAGCTGGATCTTGACCTTTAAATACCGCCTACCGCTATTGTCCGCAAGATTGACGATGAACTGGTCTAGCGGCACCACAGGCCCTAGCTTTACGTCGTTCATATCCTTTGTTACAGCCGGTTTGCCGCTTGCTGTTTTGGCAGAGACGTTTTCTTCACTACCTAAAAGCAGTATGACCCCTACGATGGTTACGATCAAAATCAACACAACAACGGCGATAATCACGAGCAAAAGATTTTTCTTGCCGCCGCCGCTATCTTTTACCTCTTCTACTTCTTCTTCTGTATCAGCCATACTCTCTCCTACGGGCAAAATAAAATCAAGTATAATACCGTCAAATTTTTTAAAGTTAAGCGATGAATATCTTAGAAAAATTTTTTTACCATCTCGGAGCGCAGACGGTAAAATTATTTTCCTTATTTGACGGGCTTGGTGCGTTTTTTATCTTTCACTTCAAGCTTTTGCCAAAATACTTCTCAAAGCCGCTTCGGTTGCGCCTTGTGCTCTTGCAAATAGAAAACATCGGCATAAATTCGCTTAGCGTCGTGCTACTAACTAGCGTATTTACCGGGCTTGTAATGGCTATCCAACTTTATAGCGCCTTTAGCAAATTCGGCGCGGGGGATATGATAGGTTTTACGATTTTTATCGCCATAGGCAAGGAGCTGGGGCCTGTTTTTACCGCGCTAATGATAATCTCGCGCGCAATAAGCGCAATGACGGCGGAGATTGGGACGATGAAAGTAACCGAGCAAATAGACGCGATGAACGTGCTAGGCATAGACGCAAAAAAATATCTAATCGTCCCGCGCGTGCTTGCGATGGTCGTTTCCTTGCCTATTTTGGTGCTAATTTTTGACCTTGTTGCAAACGCTAGCTCCTACATTCTAGCCACGCAAGCGCTTGGCGTTAATCCGACGGTCTATATGAGCATCATCACAAAATACGCGCATTTTGGCGATTTTGGCGAGGGCATAATAAAGGGCGCGATTTTTGGGCTTGTCATCTCTTGGATTGGCACCTACTCAGGCTACAAAACCAAAGGCGGCGCAAAGGGCGTGGGGCGCACCACAACAAAGGCCGTCGTTTTAGCAAGCGTATCGCTTTTTTTAATCAACTACATCACGTCGTCGTTTTTTATCTTGCTTGGGTAGGTTTGCGCCCAGGCGCCGGGGCTAAGATCTTACGTGCTTTGGCGCTTTGGTGCCACCGCGCGGCAAGGCTCCAAGCTAAGATCCGCCAAGATCTAGAGCGCTGCAAGATCTGAATAGATCTAGCAAATAGCGCGCAAGCACTAGATCCGGCATTGCTAAAGACCCCACGCAAGCGGCGCAAGATCTAAGATCCCAAGTGTGCGTCAAGATCCAAGCACCAAGATCCACACGCCCGCACACCAAGATCCCGCGAGCGCCCCAGCAAGGATCTTAGTCAAGATCCAAGCAAGATCTATGGCAACGCAAACGTCAGATCTAAGCGCCACCAACGCGCACAGATCCTAACCGTTGTGCCAATCCCTTAAGATCCTACACGCCAAACAGCGCTAAGATCTAGCAAACACCAGCCCCGCCAAGCAGGCGCTAGGATCTATCACAGCACGCAAAACCATACGCACTAGCTGGTAAGATCCAAGTCAAGATCCCGCGCGCACACGCCAGTGCTGCCTAAACGCTTACTTCGCGCCGCCTTTGGAGATGATCTCTGATAAGCGCATTGTGTTTTTAAGCGCCTTTTTTGCCTTTGCCGACGCGCTTAGCACCATCAAAACAAGCACCACAAGCACAAAAACCAAACTAAAAAGCGCGTATTGCACCTTTGGATCCCTCAAAAGCATTTTGTAATCAAGTGCGCCCGGCATTGCTTTCATAGAAAGGCGCTCCTCAAGGCTTAGCACCTTGCGCCTTAGATCTTGCACTTGCATATCGTTTGCTCTAGGCGCCGTCATTTCTTGCTCTTTGGGCGCGGTCATTGCCATTGACGGCGACTGCTCCCTAGCCGCCTTAACAAGCCGTTTGAGCTCTAAAATATCGCTTTTTAGGTGCTCGTTTTGCATTTTTAGCTCGTTAATTTTCATCTTTGATTCATTGTCTATAATGCGCCTTGTTTCAATCTTTGTAACGGTTTTAATAGCGGGCGTTTTCGCCATTTTTTGCACCTGCACTAGCTGCTGTTTTAGCCGCGAAAGTTGCGCGCTAAGCTCTTGAAGCTTGCCAGCAGTAGATCTCTCCTGCCTAGCAAAGGCGTCCATTAGGCGCTTATTATCCATCGCCGCCATATTTTCTTGCCGCAAGATCTTCATCTTTTGCACCAAAACGCCCTGCGCGCCACTGTTTTGATCCACTTCCTTTTTTAACATCTTGATTTTTTCTTCCACGTCAAGCAGCCGCTTTTCAATCTCTTGCGCGCTATACGACTGATAAACGAAGTTGTCCTTCGCAAAAACAAAGGCAAAAAGCGCCAACACCAACAAAGCAAATCTCATCTTAAACCTTTTTAATTTTTAAAACTTTAGCAATAAGCATTCCCGCAAAGCGGCGGAAAATCCAAGCTTGCAACCGCGCGGAGACGAACAAGCGTAAAAGGGCGCACCAAAGCGGCGGCGTAACAGCGCGCAACACAAAGCCCGGCAAACAGCGCGCAAAAGGGCTACTCCTTATGATAAGGGTGATTGTTTAAAATGCTAAGCCCCCTGTAAAGCTGTTCTAGCAAAACAATCCGCGCCAAAGAATGCGAAAACGTAAGCGCACTAAGCGACACTCTCCTTTGGCAACGCTCTAAAAAATCCTGGCTAAAACCAAAGGCCCCGCCGATGAAAAAGCTAAGCTCGCCGCCGCTAGATAAAAGCTCGGTAAAGCCTTTGGTGGTAAGCGTTTGCCCGCTAGGATCTAGCGCACTTGCCCCCGCCTTTAAATGGCGCGCAAAAAGCTCGCCGTATGCCTTTTGAGCCGCTTGCTTTCCAGCTGCTTGCGCCTTTTGGATTTCTTTATTCATATATAAAACGTCGTTTAATTTTGCGTATTTTGAAACAAGCTTGGCGTAATGCGCCGCAAGGCTTGCTGTTTCATCCTGCTTTGAAACGGTGTGAATGTTAATTTTTAAGGCATTCAAGTAGCACTCGGATTGTTTCTTTAAGATCTTTGCGCTCAACGACCATATCAATAAGCCCCATTTCTAGCAAAAACTCCGCGCTTTGAAAGCCCTGCGGCAAATCCGCGCCGATTGTTTGCTTAATAACCCTAGCGCCGGCAAAGCCCACCATAGCACCCGGCTCTGCGATAATCACATCGCCAAGCATAGCAAAGGACGCGCTAACGCCGCCGAACGTAGGATCCGTTAGCAGCGATATAAACGCCACGCCCTCGCGGCTAAGCCTTTTTAGCGCGGCGGAAGTTTTTGCCATTTGCATTAAAGAAAACGTGCTCTCTTGCATACGCGCCCCGCCGCTTGCGCTTACTATGATTAACGGCGTTCTTGTTTGCACCGCCCTATCCACCGCGCGCACTATCTTCTCGCCTTCTACGCTAGCAAGGCTGCCGCCCATAAAGTCAAAGTCAAACACCACCAAATTAACCGGGTTTGAAGCGATGGTGCAAACGCCCGATATCGCACTTGAATTTCTGCCCGTTTTTTCCCTTGCGGCGGCTAGGCGATCTTTATAGGTTTTTTTGTCTTTAAATCCAAGCGGGTCAGTAGCTTGCAAGTTGGCGTCTAGCTCTTGAAAGCTGCCCTCATCGGCTAGGAGTTTTATTCTTTCATCGGCGCTAATTCTCATATGTAGGTTGCATTTAGGGCAAACGTAGAGCTGGCTCGCAACTTCTTTATAAAACATTATCGACTGACAAGATTGGCATTTGATCCAGTGGCTTGGTTTGTCTTTTGGGTCGGGTCTTTGAGTTTTTATTTTGCTTAAAATGTCTTGAAAAATCACAGCAACAAACCTTTTAGTGAGTTAAACATCTTCTCATCTTTAGAAACGATGATTATATCATCACTTACAAAAGTGTTTAAACTCTTGCAAATATCAAGCCCGGCGGTTACGTCGTATGGCCTTTGGCGCCCGCAAAAAACCACAAACCCTACCCTATGCGCGTAAGCTAGGCTAAGCGCGGCGGCTCCAGGCGTGCGCACTCTAACGTTTAAATTTATAATTTTTTCTAAGAGATCTAAGTGCCCGTAGGTTTTTTCTAGCAAACCAAGATTGCACCGCGCCTTGTTTGGTATAACCGCGCTAGCTCGCACGTCGTGCAAAAAATTGCTTTGGTATAGCCCCGTTTCATCGCGGTAAATGTAGTATCCATCGCACAAATTGCTAACGATGGAAAATATAACCTTGCCGTCTTTTTTAAGCGCAACGGACGTGCCGTAATACGGAAAATTAGCGGATAAATTCGAGCTGCCGTCGATAGGATCTAAGACGATTTCAAAATCGCCGCTGCCAATGGCGCCGCTTTCTTCGGATAAGATCCTGCCGTATTTTTCAAGGTATTTGATGAAAATATCTTCCGATAGCTTGTCGATTACCAAGCTGCGATCCCCGCCACAGCCAAGCTGCGTCTCGTCTTTGTGTAAAAATTCAGACACATCTACCGCGCCGGCGTTAATTAGCCCGTATATTTCTTTGTTTGCGGCGATTACATCTTTTAAAAAAGCCATTCGGATCTCTTCTAATAAAGTGGCGCGAATTATACAAAAATTTTACATTTGCTTAGGGCACTAAACTTATACTAAAATCTCATTATGCTTGGCTACATCATATCAATCAACAAATGCAAAAACGAGGACTTAATAGTCAAGATCCTAACGCAAGAGAAGATCTTAACGCTTTACAGGTTTTACGGCGCAAGGCATTCCACAATCAACCTTGGCTACAAAATAGACTTTAGCGTAGAGCAAGACAAGATCTATATGCCGCGCCTTAGAAACATTCTGCACATCAGCTACGGCTGGCTTTTTCAGGCGCAAAGGGTGTTTTTCTGGCAAGAATACATCAGGCTTTTAAACAAGCACCTTTTTGACGTCGAAGATCTAGGCGGCGGGTATTTTGCGCTCCTTGAAGATCTAGCGCAAAAAATAGGCACGCTAAACCCAATAAGGGCCATCATAGAAAATTACCTGCACCTTTTAGAACTTGAAGGTAGGCTAAACACGAATTTTAGATGTTTTATTTGCAACGAGCCCATCAAAGACGGCGCAATTGGTATTAGTCGCGCATTTTTGCCCTCTCATAAAACCTGCCTAAATTCAAGCCTTGCCTTGAGCCACCAAGAAGCCTTAGATCTCTTTCTAAACAAAAAAACCATATTTTTAAGCGATCAAAAATGCCTTGAATTATACGTTTTAATTAAGCAAGGCTTATGAATATGCAGCTATACTTCGCGGATTTTGGAGCAAACGTTAGTAAATTTAATGCAAAGGCAGAGCGTGAGTGGTAATAAATTCAGCGTTTCTATTGTTTTAGCAAGCCTGCTTTACTCTCAAAGCAGCGCGCAATTTATGGATATAAGCACAAACTATTACCGCGACTATTTAGACCTAGCGCAAAACAAGGGCAAGTTTGCGCCCAGAGATACACCGCTAGAATTCAAACAAAGAAACGGGCAAACACTCACTTTCCAAAGAATTCCAAACAGCGGGGCAAGAAACAATAAAGGCAATTACACATCGCTAGGGAGAAACTACGTTGTAACCGCTACGCACGTGGAGCAAGGGGCGACTAACAGCGCTTCTTATAATAATCAAAGGGGTTGGTTTGGAAACACCAAATATGAATATCTAACAAGCCACGCCACCACAAAAACCGCAAAGGCGTATAACACCGAAACAACCTATCTAAGAACAACTAAATACATAGTTGAAGGCAATATTGATCCCTTAGACGTGGAGGGGCTTGGCATTTCAAGCACGGATCAAACAACAGCAGAAAAAGAAGCTACAAAAATATCAGATTATCTAAAGAGGGTAAAGGAAGCAGAGGGGTGGGGCAACAATATAGCTACCTACCAAGCCGGCATTGGTTTATTAAGGCTCGACAAACGGAATGAAAACGATGGATACGATGAGATAGTAAGCAAGGACGAAACAAGCAACGGGACATTAGGTAATCAGTCCCTAGGCGGCAGCTTAAATGAAATAAGCACGCACTATTCTATTACGTACAAGAAAAACATTACGCTACTTGGAAAAACCAACATACTCAATGGGCTGTACCTGTTGCCCTCATCAGATAAACGTTTTAGAAACCTGCTCTATACAGGCGACAGCGGATCTGGCTTTTTTATCTATGACACGCTAAAAAAGAAATGGATTTTAGCTGGGGTTTTATCTGTTGCTAACGGTGAAAATAACTATGCCTCTATCGTAACGAAAACAGATTTCGATGACTACAAAAAAGCTTATGAAAAAAGAGAAACAAGCGTCTCTGTTTTAAGCGGTGGGCTAACAAAAGATAAAGATTATATCTTTGGCGCTCACAATAGGACAATTAGGTTTAACTCAGATCTAGACCTAGGGCACGGTGGGATAATTGTAGAAAAAAACGCAAATCTTACGCTTGAAAAGGGTAACAGCGGAAATCCTTATAAGATTAAATCCCTTGCCGGTTTCGACATATCAGAAGGCGCGAGCCTAACGATGAACGTAACGGCAGATACGAGCATTCATAAGATCGGCAAGGGAAAGCTCATCGTGAATTCTACCGGCAACAAGACCTTGCGCCTTGGCGAGGGCGAAGTGCAGCTGATACAAGCAAATGCCTTTGAAGATCTCTACCTAGCAAGCGGCAGGGGCACTTTGAAGCTGTTTGCAAACGGGGACGATCTAAACGGCAAGCTCTACTTCGGCAATGGCGGGGGAGCGCTAGATCTAAACGGAAAAAACCAAAGCTTTGATAACGTTGCGGCAAACTCAAACCAGGCTAGGATCTTAAACTCTAGCGCCACTAAATCCACGCTCACAGTCAAAGGCACAACGGGCAAGGACACGATCTTCCACGCGCACGTTGGCAGCGCAAACGGCAGCAACAACCTAGATCTAGTCCACAATAACGGCACGGGCTCAAACAAGCTGATCTTTGACGGCGGCTTTAACATTAGCGGCAAGCTAACAGTTGGCGCGGGCAAAA
>CAUTXO010000053.1:0-11166 GCA_963542625.1 uncultured Helicobacteraceae bacterium
TAAATGGAGTTGTAGTTTTCTTGGTGTGGCGGACAGATAGGGATTCGAACCCTAGATACCATAAGATATACACGCGTTCCAGGCGTGCGCCTTCGACCACTCGGCCATCTGTCCGCAAAGAGCGCGGATTATAGCAAAGAAAAGATAAAGCAGCGTCTCTGGAGCTACACGGCGCGCAGTTTTTTGTCTTCTAGGAGCATAACCCGATCACAATTGGCGGCGATTTTTTCGTCGTGCGTTACCAAAAACATACCCGCGTCGCGCTCCTTGATGTAATTAAAAATGACGCGCATCACATCGGCGGCGGTTTTTTTATCTAGGTTGCCCGTGGGCTCGTCGGCATAAATTATTTTGGGGCGCTTCACAAGCACACGCGCAACGGAGACGCGCTGCTGCTCGCCACCGCTTAGCTCCAAAGCGTTGCGATTTAGCAAATGCGCTATGCCTAGCGCGTCTAGCTGGGCTTGGTCTATTGGCTTGCCGCAGATCATCGATGAAGTTTGAATGTTATCAAGCGCGCTAAAGCCCCTAAAAAGGTAATGCTGTTGGAAAATTATGCCTATGTCGTTTCTGCGCAGGGCTTCTAGCTCGGGCAATTTTAACGCCGAGATCTCACGCCCTAGGATCTCCACCCTGCCCTTGTTTGGTTTTACAAAGCTTGAGAGTATATGCAAAAGCGTTGATTTGCCCGTGCCGCTCGTGCCAAGAATGGCGATTGACTGTGAGCGCGCTAGGCTTAGATCTAGCCCGTCAAAAAGCAAATAATCAAAGGCGTGCGAAAGCCCCTGCGCGCTGAGTAAATTTGTATTGCACGAAAACATCTAAATATGCAAAGTGTTAGGCGAGGCTTGCAACCTTTTTAAAAGATCTTCAAACTTTTTAATGTCTTCTTTGCTCGCGTTTGTCTCTTTGAGAGAGCAGATCTTTTCCTTTAGCTTTACCATCATCTGAAGTTTATCCATCAAAACCATAAGATCTCCTTGCCAAAGCGCTAGCAAGGAGCGTTCCAGTTATTTTTGCCCTAGCTGTGCTGCCACTTCATCAGCAAAATTATCCGCCTTTTTTTCCATACCTTCGCCAACTTCATAGCGCACAAACTTCAAGATCTTAGCCCTGCCACTAAGCTTCGCGGCGGCTTCATTCAAGGCTTCTTGCACGGTTTTTTTATCGTCTTTTACAAAGGGCTGCTCAACTAAGCAAGTGTCCTTCACAAAACGCTTAAGCTTGCCGGGGACGATTTTATCCCAAATATTTTCTGGCTTGCCTTCTTTTTTTAGCTGCTCTTTGGCAATGGCGGTCTCGCGCGCGATTATATCCGCGGGGATCTCTGCTTCATTCAAATACGCGGGGTTCATCGCCGTTACGTGCATAGCGATATCTTTAAGCACAGGGCTTAGCTTATCGCCAAGATCCGTCTCCACAAGCACAACCGTCCCAACCTTGCCATTAGAATGCACGTAGCTACCAACCGTCCCTTCTAGCGTAATAAAGCGGCGCAAATCTATCTTTTCCCCGACCTTCGCCGTTGCTTCGCCTAAAATATCATCGTAGCTTTTGCCGTCAAAGCTCATACTCTTAAAGCTTTCCACGTCCGCCGCGCCTGATGTGAAGATCTTGTCCGTTAGATCCTTAACAAAATTCACAAAGTTTTCATTTTGCGCGACGAAGTCCGTTTCTGAATTCACTTCTACGATAACGCCCTTTTTGCCGTCTGTTTTAATGGATACAAGCCCTTCGGTGGCAACCTTTCCCGCCACTTTTGCCGCCTTGCTAAGCCCCTTTTTGCGCAACCAAACAACGGCTTCTTTTAAGTCGCCATTTGTTTCGGCAAGGGCTTTTTTGCAGTCCATTAGCCCGGCATTCGTCGCTTCGCGTAACTCCTTAATCAACGCTGGTGTAACCGCCATTTTTTACTCCTTCGTCCCTACTTCTTGCATAAAAACTTCCATTTCTTCGCTAATTTCTTTTTCTATGTCTTCTTCACTTAGTTTAACGTTCTCGCTTGCTTCACCACCAAGCGGCGCGTCTTGAGCGGCTAGCTCCTTGCCTTCTACAACGGCATTTGCCATTTCTTCTATGAAAAGCTTAATCGCTCTGATGGCGTCATCGTTGCCGGGGATTGGATAATCCACAACGTCTGGGTCGCAATTGGTATCAAGCGGCGCAACGACGGGAATTCCAAGCCTATTTGCTTCCGCAACGGCATTTTTTTCTTTCACAACGTCCATAACAAACATCATATCGGGCAGCTTTTTAAGATCCCTAATGCCGCCGATGTATTTTTCTAGCTTTTCTTTCTCGCGGCGCAGCATTAAAGCTTCTTTTTTTGTTAAAAGATCTATCTTGCCGCTTGTTTCTAGCTCTTCTATGGCTTCTAATTTTCTAATGGATTGTTTAATCGTCTTATTGTTCGTCAGCATACCGCCTAGCCAGCGATTTGCCACGTATGGCATCCCACAGCGCTTTGCTTCGCTTTCTATGAGCTCGCTTGCTTGCTTTTTCGTGCCGACAAAAAGAATGGTCTTGCCCTCAGCGGCGGCGTCGCGCACTACATTATATGTGTAGCGAAAATATCGCAAGGTCTTTTGAAGATCCACGATGTAAATGTTCTTTCGCACACCGAAGATAAATTTCTTCATCTTTGGATTCCATCGCCTTGTTTGGTGCCCAAAATGCACGCCTGATTCTAGTAAATCCTTCATTGTAACCATTACGGTCTCCTTGAGTTAATTTAGGTTTTGCCACGGCACCCGTTAATCTCTGCTAAAGCAGAAACAACCTTAAACAAGAATTGGCGCCTGTGAATTTGAAACGGCGGATTATACAAACAAAAGCTTAAAACTTCAGATCTTTACTGATAGAATTGCGAAAAAACTAGGATAAAAATGGTAGAAGAAATTTGCAAAAAGCTCCTGTCTTACAAAACGATCACACCGCAAGAAAATGGTATCTACAGCTACATTCTTGGGCTCTTAAAGGGCTTTGACTACATCAATTTTGATAAAAACGGCGTAAAAAATATCCTTATTTATAAGAAGTTTTCAGACGGGCTGCACGTTAATTTTGCCGGCCACATTGACGTCGTCCCGCCCGGGCACGGCTGGACGACCTTGCCCTTTGAGCCGCAAGAAAAAAACGGCAGAATAATCGGGCGCGGCGCGCAGGATATGAAAGGCGGCGTGGCGGCTTTTTTAAGCGCGCTAGCAAGCGTGCAAGATCACAAGGGAATGCTCTCTGTGCTCCTAACAAGCGACGAAGAAGGCGAGGCGAAATTTGGCACGGATTACGTGCTTGGCGAGCTAACAAGAGCGCGAATGCTGCCAGATCTTAGCATCGTAGCCGAGCCAACGTGCGAGAAAACCTTTGGCGATAGCATAAAAATAGGTAGGCGGGGCTCAATAAATGGCTACTTGGAGCTTAGCGGCTTAAGCGGCCACGTGGCTTATCCGCAAAAATGCCGCAACCCCGTAAGCGCGGAATTTGGCAAATTTTTGGCGCTAGTTAGCGGCGCAGATCTAGATAGCGGCGATGAGTTTTTTAGCCCAAGCAAGCTCATCATTACAGACTTGCACGCGGGATACGGCGTTACAAACCTAACGCCTGGCAAACTAAACCTGATGTTTAACGTAAGAAATTCGCCGCGCACAAGCAAAGATGACGTGGAAAAATTCGTGCTGGGCGCGCTAAAATCCGCTGGCATTAGCAACTTTGCGCTAGATCTTAAGCAAAGTAGCGAGCCTTTCCTAACGCAAAAAGGCAAGTTTTCAAGCCTTTTAATAGACAACCTAAGCCGCGCGGTTTTTGAAGTTACCGGCGTGCGCCCAGAGCCCTCCACCAAAGGCGGCACGAGCGACGCGCGCTTTTTTGCAAAATACGGCGTTGATGTCGCGGAATTTGGCGTGATAAACGACAAGATCCACGCGCCAAACGAAAGCGTGAGCGTCAAGGAGCTCCAAGATCTAGAAGCGGTGTTTAAAACTTTTTTGCGTTTTGTAACAAGTAGCGATAGTTTTGCTTAAACTCTTGCGCCAAAGATGGGTCGTCGCTAATCATCAGGAATTCATAATTTAGGCCAAAGGCGGAATTCGTCCAATTTGCGCTGCCGTAGATGGAGATCTTACCGTCTATGACGGCGGTTTTTAGGTGCATTTTGCCGCTGTATTTACCGCTGCGGGCGCGCTCGCCATCAAGCGTAAAGGCCTGCACGTTTTGGTATTTGGCAAGGTAGCCCACTTGCGTGTTGCGGTCGGCGTCTTTAAAATCCGTGATGATGCGCACCGCCACGCCCCGCGCTGCGGCGTTTTTTAGGGCTTTGGCGAAATTTTTGTGCGTAAAACTATACATCGCTATGTCAATGGAGCTTGCCGCGCCGTTAATCGCGCTAAGGAGCGCTGACTTTGCCTCTTGCGCCTGCGCTGGCATAAAATAAACTTTCTGCCCCGCAAAAGCCGCCACCGCCAACCATAATAAAAGAAGTGCTTTCATTTTGCCGTCCGTTTTTAAGAAAAAAATTATAGAATTTTACGACTTTAACAAAGGATAGTTTATGAAGGTTTTACTCATAAATAAAAACCCGACCGTCGAAAAGCTCGTCAAGATCTGCTGCCAAAAGGCGGAGGTGGAGCTAGACACGGACAAAGAGCCAGACGACTTAAGCGGCGGATATAACATTGTATTCATAGACAACGCAAGCCTATCATCAGAAGAACTTCCCGCAATAAAAGAAAAAACAAAAGCCGCAAAAATCGTGTATTTTGTCCCCAAGGGGCAAGAGGCGCAAAACGCGGATATTACTATTCAAAAACCCTTTCTACCACTGGAATTATTGGATATTATCAACGATGAAAAAATCACAAGTAGCGCCGGCGATGAAGATCTTGGGGCAATGCCAGAAGCTAGCGCGCCAAGCGACGATGACTTAGATCTTGACCTTGATGGCGCAGAAAGCGCGGACGCTGGATCTGGTGCTGGCGCTAATTCTGGCGCCGGTGCGGCGGATACAAGCGCGCAAACAGATGACACCTTAGAAAACGTAACGGATCTTGACGACGACTTGCACGATGACTTAGATCTAGAAGAAGATAACGTGCACGCGCACGCGGGCGATATGACACCTGAGAGCGCGGACGCTGAAGCAAAAGCTGGCGCTGACGCCGGAGCAAGCGGTGGTGCGGAAACGGGCGCCGGCGCTGAAGTGGAAGCGGACGCGGGAGCTGGAGATGAAGCCGCGCAAGATCTTGACAACTTGGACGATTTAGGCGACTTGGATCTTGACGATGAGAGCGCAAAAGCCAAAACCGAAGCAAGTGCAGAGCCTGAAGCCGAACAAGATCTTGACGCTTTAGATGACCTAGATCTTGGAGACGAAAGCGCCGAAATCAAAGCAGAGCCTGAAGCAAGCGCGGAGACCTCAGATCTTGACAATTTGGATCTTGACGAAGCACCAGCAGAAGCAAAAACTGAAGCAGACACAGAACCTGAAGCCGAACAAGATCTTGACGCTTTAGATGACCTAGATCTTGAAAGTGATAGCGCAGAAGCTAAGGCAGATCCAGAGCCTGGAGCGGTAGAAACCGAAAGTGCTAGCGCTGAAACTTCAGATCTTGATGATCTAGATCTTGGAGACGAAAGCGCGAAAACAGAAAGCAGCGAAGCTGAAGCCAAGCAAGATCTTGACGCTTTAGACGACCTAGATCTTGACGATGAGAGCGCAGAAGCAAAAACCGAAGCGAGCGCAGAACCTGAAACTGAAAGCGCCGAAGATCTTGACGCTTTAGACGACCTAGATCTTGACGATGAGCCGGCGGAAACAGATCAAGAAATCACGGAAACGGAAAGCAAAATGCAAGAGCCTAAGAAAACGGTGCTAAATGAAACGACCATCAAGGAAGTTCAAGAGTCCTTAAAAGACAACGACAATCTAAAAGCCGATGAAATCTCAGCCCTTAGCGAGCGCGCCTTGGCAAATGCGCTTGGGGAAACCTTGCCAGAGCCCGAGCAAGATCTAACACAAGACGAGCCGCAAGAGCCTAGCGATCCAGCAGCGTCAGCGGATCTGGGCGGCCTTGAAGATCTAGCAGATCTCCAAGATCCACTCCCACAAGAAGCCAGCACGGGTAGCGACGAGCCAAGTATGCAAGAAGCCGCGCAAGAAGCAGAACAAATAGAGCAAGCCGCGCAAGATACGCCACAAGAAGCCGTGCAAGCAGCGGCGCAAGAAACTAGCGCTGGCGGCGACAAGCCAAGCGCGCAAAGCCCTAAAAAAGAAGTAACGATTAAAGGCGACGATTTGATAGCCGGGCTATCGCTACTATCAAACGACAAATTAAAGGAATTTTTATCCGCAATGGAAATATCCGTAAAGTTTAACTTTGACAAAGACAAATAACGAAAAACTTCTTGTGGTATCGGGCCCTAGCGGGTCTGGCAAGTCAAGCCTATGCCGCGAGCTTTGCAAAAACAGCGCGTTTTATCTCTCCATTTCAAGCACCACACGCACCCCGCGCGCGGGCGAAGAGCACGGCAAGGATTACTTTTTTACAAGCAAGGACGACTTCACGCGCGGGATAAAAGAAAGCAGATTTTTAGAGTGGGCGGAAGTTCACGGCAACTTTTACGGCACGGACAAGCTAAAAATCAAAGAGCAACTAGCGCTTGGCAAAACGGTTGTTTTTGACATAGACGTGCAGGGCCAAGAGATCATCAAATCAAAATACAAGAGCTTTGTAACTTCTGTTTTTGTAACCACCAAAGACGTTGATACACTCAAAGAGCGCCTAGAATTTCGCGCAACGGAGACGCCGCAGAGCATAGATCTTAGGCTAAAAAACGCAAGGGCGGAAATGCAAAAGATCCCATATTATGATTTTTTAATCATCAACGATGACTTCGCGCGCTCCCTGCAAGCGCTCGCGCAAATAGCCGCCTGCCTAGATTTTAAGCAAACGGGCGCGCTTGATGAGTTTTTGAAAGACTGGGAAAACAACAGCAAAGGATAAAAAATGAGTATGCCTGGAATGCAAGAATTAATTGTAATCTTATTAATAGTAGTGATTTTGTTTGGCGCCAAGAAGATCCCAGAGCTAGCAAGCGGGCTTGGTAAAGGCATCAAAAACTTCAAAAAATCGATGAAAGAAGACGAAGACGAGCCCGAATTAGAGCAAAAAAAGCAAGCCACAACCAACATAGAAGCAGGCGCAAAGGTTAAGGAAAATTGAAAACGCTCGTTCAGGAATTTTTAAGCGCGCGGCTTGGGCTGGCGGTTGAGCTAACGCAGCCAAAGGATCCGTCGCTAGGGCATTTTGCAACCACAATTGCGTTTAAACTCGCAAAGCAAGAGAGCAAAAATCCAAATGAAAAGGCGCAAGAACTAGCAAAGCTTTTTGAAAATCCATCGCTTTTTGACAAAATTAGCACAGCCGGCGGATACATCAACTTTGAGCTAAGCGCGGCGCTGGTGGATAAAATAGTCACAGCTGGGCTAAGCGATAAGCAGGGTTTTGCGCGCGGGACGGCGGCAGAGAGTGAGACTATTTTTCTTGAATTCATCAGCGCCAATCCAACAGGCCCCTTGCATATAGGGCACGCGCGGGGGGCGATTTACGGCGACGCTTTGCGGCGCATAGGCAAGCACTTAGGCAAAAAGATCTTTGCGGAGTATTACATCAACGACGCGGGTAGTCAAATAGATATGCTAGGGCAGTCGATTTTTCATAGCGCAAGGGAGCTTTTAGGCAAAGGCGCGGTGGGGCAAAACGGGCAAGATCTTAGCGCTAGCACGGCGGCGCAAGATCCTACACAAGACGCGGCGCGCGGCACGGCGGTGCAAGACCACGCGCAAGATCTAGCACCAGATCTTACGCAAGATCCAGCGCAAGCCAGCGCTCAAGATCTAAGTCAAGGCGCGGCACAAGATCCAGCTCAAGATCTCACACAAACAAACCCCGCACAAGACAATCTATACAAGGGCGAATACATCAAAGATCTTGCGCTAGAAGCCATTCAAAAATTCGGCGAGCCCTACTTTGCAAACGCCAAAGACGCAAGCGCCACCAAAGATCTTGCCACGTGGGGCAAGGACAAAATGCTAGATCTAATCAAGCTAGGCCTAAAACAAAGCGGCATTGAGTTTGATAACTTCGCTAGCGAGGCGGCGCTTTTTGGTAAATGGCAACAAACCCTTTCTACGCTTGAAAAAAACGGCGCGCTCTACAAAGACCAAGACGGCAAAGTGTGGCTAAGATCCAGCGCCAAAGGCGACGCAAAAGATCGCGTCATCGTGCGGGAAAACGGCGTGCCAACCTACCTAGCGGGAGACATCATCTACCACGCCTACAAATACGAGCAGCACTTCGACCGCTACATCAACATCTGGGGCGCGGATCATCACGGCTACATACCACGAATCAAAGCCGCCATTGACTTTCTAGGCTACGATAGCCGCAAACTTGAAATTTTACTATCACAAATGGTCGCGCTCCTAAGGGGCGGCGAGCCCTACAAAATGAGTAATCGCGCGGGCAATTTCATCTTAATGGACGACGTCGTGCAAGATATCGGCATTGACGCCCTGCGCTTTGTCTTTCTCACCAAACGCGCCGACACGCACCTTGAGTTCGACGTCGATGTGCTAAAAAACCAAGACAGCACAAACCCAATCTACTACATAAACTACGCGCACGCGCGCATCAAATCCGTTTTTGCGCGGCTTGGCGTTGATGAAGAGACGGTTGCGTCCGTGCCACTTGGCGCGCTAAAAAAAGATGAAAAAGATCTGCTTATCCTAGCCGCAATGCTGCCACAGATCCTGCGCGATAGCTTTAACACGCGTAACATCAACATTCTCACAAAATTTTTGAGCGACCTAAGTGCCGCGCTGCACCGTTTCTACACGGACAACACGATAAAAGACAGCCCAAGGCAGCAAGAGCTCCTAAAAATCATCTCTTTCGTCGGGCTTTCGCTGCGCACGGGGCTTGCCGTCATCGGCATTGAAGCAAAAAACAAAATGTAAGGCGGGCAAATGAGCTGGAGCAAACAAAGTTGGCGGACCTTTCCAATCAAGCAACAACCAATCTACGAAAACCAAGACAAGCTAAGAAGCGTTGAAGAAGAGCTTGCATCCTACCCGCCGCTTATTTTCGCGGGCGAAGTGGAGTATCTAAAAACCAAGCTGCAAAACGTGGCGCGGCGCGAAGCGTTTTTGCTCCAAGGCGGCGACTGCGCGGAGAGTTTTTTGGACTTCCACGCAAACAATATCCGCGACACTTTCAAAGTGCTTTTGCAAATGGCGGTCGTGCTAACCTTTGCGGCAAAAAAGCCCATCGTAAAAATCGGGCGGCTGGCTGGGCAATTCGCAAAGCCAAGAAGTAGCGACTACGAAGAAATAAACGGCGTCAAGCTCCCAAGCTACCGCGGCGATATCATCAACTCCATAAGCGCGGGCGCAAACGAGCGCAAGCCAGACCCGCAAAGAATGCTAAGGGCATACAACCAATCCGCCGCCACGCTCAACCTTTTGCGCGCCTTTGCAAATGGCGGGCTAGCGGATCTACACAACGTGCATAAGTGGAATTTGGACTTCGTGCAAAAAAGCCCACAACGCGCCAAATATGAAGAGATCTCCACCAAGATAGAAGAAGCGCTAAACTTTATGGCGGCGTGCGGGATAGACTCAAGCACCACGCGCACGCTTAGGGAAACGTCGTTTTTCACCTCGCACGAAGCACTGCTTTTAAATTACGAGGAGGCGCTCACGCGGCGCGACAGCCTATCGGGCAAGATCTACGACTGCTCCGCGCATATGCTCTGGATAGGCGACAGAACGCGCGGGCTAGATGAAGCGCACGTTGAATTCTTGCGCGGCGTGCAAAATCCAATCGGCGTTAAAGCCGGGCCGTCGGCTCTGCCGCAAGATCTAATCAAAATAATCGACCGCCTAAACCCCGCAAACGAAAGCGGCAAGATAAATATCATCGTCCGCGCGGGCGCGCAAAAAATAGAAAACGTGCTCCCGCCACTTTTAGAAGCCGTGAAAAAAGAAGGCAAAGAAGTCATCTGGAGCTGCGACCCAATGCACGGCAACACGTTCAAAGCCAGCAGCGGCTACAAAACGCGCGACTTCGTGCAAATCCTAGACGAAGTGAAAAATTTCTTTCAGATCCACAAGGCGCACGGCACGTATCCAGGCGGCATACACCTTGAAATGACGGGCAGCGACGTTACAGAATGTGTCGGCGGGGCAAGGGAAATTACCGAAGAAAACCTAGCCGACCGCTACCACACGCATTGCGACCCGCGCCTAAACGCCGAGCAATCCCTAGAGCTTGCCTTTTTAATCTCGGATACCTTGAAAGATATTTAGGCTAGCGGGAGTGGCTTTTGGTGCTTGTGCGCCCGCCGCGCGTTTTTGGTGCGCGTTTGCCAGCCCCAACCCGCGCTATGTTTGCCCACGCGCGGATCTTACGCGTTTTAGTGCGCCTGTGTTTTTGATGTATCCCATCTTTTAGATCTTACCGTTTTTTAGTCCGCCACGCCCGCGCAAGTAAATCTATGGCTTATGCGCTTGTAAGTGCGTCCGTGCTTTGGTACTCGTCTGTGAGTTTGCGTTTTTGGCGTGCTTGTGAGTTTTGAACGCGCCGTGCTTTCGGTCCGCCCGCCCGCAGCGGCAAGGGTTTGCACCACTCCCGCAAGATCTTAGCGCTAGCGTTACCCACATCAAAATCCGCGCAAGATCTTACAAAGCTAAGCCGCGCTGTGCTTTCCGTGCTTGCGCGCTGCCTTGCGGATCTTACGCGTTTTTGGTGCGCTTATGTTTTTATATGCCCGCGTGATTTGCTGTGCGTTTTACCAACCAGTGCAGATCTTACAAGGCTAAGCCGCGCCTAAGACTAACCACCCCACCTTAGCCAAAATCCAAGCCCAGTCAAAAATCCAAGATCTAAACACTTAGTGCCAGCACCCAAGATCCGCGCTTACGACTAACTAAAATCTAAAAGCCAAACGCCCACCAAAGGTTTAAGATCTAGCCACAAGCTATAAGATCCAAACCACTACCAAGATCTCACAAGATCCGCGCCCCAGCAAAACTAACGCAAGAAAACCCAAGTCCTAGATCTTGGCGGCGGCGGATCTTGAATGCAAAGTGTGCGGATCTGGTAGCAAATC
>CAUTXO010000054.1:0-11030 GCA_963542625.1 uncultured Helicobacteraceae bacterium
ATCTAAGCTTAAGATCTTGCAAGATCCGCGCCCGTGCGCCAGCCACAAGATCCAGACGCGCGAGCGCGCGCGAGCGCAGGATCTAACGGGCGCTAAGAGCAAACTTAAGATCCGTGCGATACCCAATCGCCAGCTCCAAGCCAGCCGATAAAAATTGCCAGCCAAAACGCCAGCCAAAAACGCCCACTAAAACACCGGCCCAAAATTAACCGCTCAAACAATCACAACTTCTGTTTGCAAGCTAACGCCAAATTTATCTTCCACGCTTTTTTTTGCAAGCTCAATCAAAAACATAGCGTCGCCAAAGCTTGCGCCGCCTGTGTTTATCAAAAAATTTGCGTGCTTGGGGCTAATTTGCGCGCCGCCTTTTGTGCGCCCGGCAAGCCCACAGTCGTCTATCAATTTGCCTGCTGAAAGCCCAGCTGGATTTTTAAAAATGCTCCCAAAGCTCGCCCCGCGCGGCTGATTTTGCCGCATTGTTTCAAACGCCGCTTCGCGCAGCGGGTCAAAGGGCGCGCCAAGCTTAAAAACCGCTTCTAAAATGACTTCTTGTGTGTCAAAAAACCTGTATCCGTAATGAAGTTCGTGCTTTTCGTAAGAGCCAGCGTGCGTGGTGAGCGCGGCTAAAAAGTTAAAAATTTCATCGCCTTTCATACCGGCGTTCATCTTGACAAGCCCCCCGACCTTGCCTGGCAAATGCTTTAAAAACTCAAGCCCACCAAGCCCCCGCGCCTTGCAAAAGTTAAAAAGTTTGCGGCTTGGCGTGGCAGCCCCAACGTGCAAAAGCGCGCCTTCTTGCCTGATGTAGTCGTAAGTTTTCCCAAGCACGGCTAGGTTTTTCGCCATAGGCGAAACAAGCAAATTGCTAGCCGCGCCAATCACAAGCCGCCCCGCCGCCTGCGCTGGGTCTTCCACAACTTCTACGTCAATTTTCCCGCCGATGCGCACGCTGGAATATTTTGAAAAGTCAATCGTTTTTGTCATCGCAACTCTTGATTTAATTTTTATACGTGTTTTGTTAGCATACAGCTTTTTTTATAATGCTACAAAGGCTGTCGATGGAACAAGGTTTAAGGCAGGAGCTGCAAGAGATTTTGCATAAAGAAATAATCGCTACGAAGGTTTTGGAATTTGATATCGCCGCGCTAAATGACGAATTTTTGTCGCTGTCTGCGCCCATTAAAACAAACATAAACGACAAAAAAACGGCGTTTGGCGGGAGCATAGCCGCGCTGTGTATGATAAGCGGTTGGTCGCTTTGCTGGCTGATTGCAAGGCGCGCGGGGCTTAAAGCGGACGTTGTGATTTACAAAAGTGCGATGGAGTTTCGCCGCCCGCTACGCAAGGATTTTTCTACGACGGTGTTTTTTCCGCCCAAAGCTCAAACGCAAAAGCTCCTAGAGCGCTTGCAAAGCAAGAAAAAAACGTCGCTAGATCTTGACATAACCGTTCAAGAAGATGGGCAAGATTGCGTGATTTTTAGCGGAAAATACGTGTTTATACGGAGCTAGGTTAGGTGGGGGCTGGATTTAGTCTTGATCTTGGCTTTCGGATCTTGGCTTTGGATCTGCGCTTGGATCTAGCGCCAGATCTAGATCTAGACCAGCCTATATCTAGCGCGCTGGGGCAAGATCTAAGCGCCTGCGAAAAAACGCTATATATATGGTATGGGGGGGGGGCGGTGATCTTCGCGCCGGATCTTGAGCTTGGATCCACGCTAGATCTTGGTGCGGATCTTAATAGCGCCGGCGGTAATTTGCAGCTTGTAAATAATGGCTTGGATCTGGGCTTAAGAAAACAAGAGTGGTCGGAGCGACAGGATTCGAACCTGCGACCTCACCCACCCCAAGGGTGTGCGCTAAGCCAGACTGCGCTACGCTCCGTGCGCGAAATTATACTACTAAAGGCTTAGATTTGTTTGCCACGCATTGCCCCAAAGCGCCCAGCGCGGCGGGCGGTCTGTGAGTGCTAATCCGTGCGCCCGTGCGTGCAAACCAGCGCCAAAGGTTAGGGATCTGTGCGCGGATTATCGCCAGCGCCCGCGCCAAATCCAGCGCGGCGGTTTTGCGCCAAAGCCGCCATTTGCTCCAAAAACGGAAAAATCTTTAAAATAGTTATACGTAAATAAAGAATTTTTTAACAAACTTTCAATATTTTTTTGATAGTATCAAGCCCATTTCCTAAGATCTATTTTTTAAAAGGCAAAAGATGGCAGATTGCAAACGCAGAGCCTTTATTAAAGGCGCAGGAGTGGCACTCGGTGCTACCGCAACGGTCGGCGGCGGTTTTGTTCTGTATGGAATGAAGCGCGCGTGGGATCCGCTGCCTAGTGTAATTGCGGCGGGCATAACGGAAGTAGAAACCGCAAATATGCAACCGGGAGACACAGGGCAAGTGGAATTTAGAGGCAAGCCCGTTTTTATTATGCGAAAAACGGAGCTAATGCCGCCAAATGACAACAGAGACGTCATAATTAACGGCAACCGTTTTACCGTTATTATCCTAATTTGCACGCACTTAGGCTGCATTCCGGCTTGGACGGGCGAGGGCTTTAAATGTGCCTGTCACGGAGGCGAGTTTGACACAAGCGGTGTTAATACTTTTGGTCCGCCACCTATTCCTATGGTAATTCCAGAGTTTAAAATAGAAGGAACTAAACTTGTTCTAGGCAAGACTTCGCCGGAATATGAAGCACTTATGAAGCGCAAAGCATAGGAGTATAAATGGCACATTTTAGAAAATCAAGCGGCGTTTTTGATTGGCTAGACCAACGCTTAAACGTCAAAGAACTTTTACGCATAGGACTTACGGAATATTGGATACCCAAAAACATTAATTTTCTGTGGTCGTTTGGGATAATTTTAGCGACGCTTTTTATTATCCTAGTGATCTCTGGGATCTTTTTGCTGATGTATTACAAGCCCGATACGGCTTTGGCGTTTCATAGCGTTAATTACACGATAATGCAAGAAGTGGCGTTTGGCTGGATCTTTAGGCACATTCACGCCGTGGCGGCGTCCGTTGTGTTTTTGGCTATCTATATACATATGTTTACTGGCATTTACTACGGATCTTTCAAAAGCGGGCGGGAGATGATCTGGCTATCTGGCACGATTTTACTCATCGCGTTTTCCGCTGAGGGCTTTAGCGGCTATATGCTTCCGTGGGGGCAAATGAGCTACTGGGCGGCGCAAGTTATCACAAACATCTTTGGATCTATCCCCGTGATTGGTAGCGAGCTTGTCGTTTGGATACGCGGAAATTACGTGGTAGAAGACGCAACGCTAACGCGCTTTTTTGCCTTGCACGTTTTGGTTATCCCGCTAGCCATAATGGGAATTTTAGGGCTGCATATGTATGCGCTACGCATTCCGCACGTAAATAGTCAAGACGGCAAAGAGATAGACTTTGAATCAGAAGCGCGCAAATTTAAAGCGGGCGACAAGCAAAATTCTAAAGTCATTCCGTTTTGGCCTACGTTTATTGCAGAAGACGTTTTTGTTTTAGCGGTGTTTTTGATGTTTTTCTCATTTTTGGTGTTTTTCCACTTTAGCTTTGCGATGGATCCAATCAACTTCATCCCCGCAGACAGTATGAAAACCCCGCCGCACATCTACCCAGAATGGTATTTTTTATGGAGCTACGAAGTTTTGCGCGGTTTCTTTTTTAGCTCGGATATGGGGCTCATTGCCTTTGGCGTGGCAAATCACGTGTTTTTGTTCTTGCCTTGGCTAGATAGAGATCCGCTCGTGCGCCCGATGAATCAAAGGCCGCTGATGAAATTCTGGTTTTGGTCGTTTTTATTTATAATGGTTGGGCTCACAATCTGGGGCAAGTTGCCGCCAACGGGCGCAAACGCTTACATCGGCTTTGTTTTATCCGTATCTTGGCTTACGTGGATCTTGGTGCTAATGCCGTTATTTTCTATGATAGAAAGAAAGCAAAGGGAGTCTAAATGAGAAATTTCACCATCGTAATAGTTTTGGTTTTTTTCACAGGAATTACGTATTGGGGAATAGAACCTTACGCTCACTCCATTATGCACCCGCACGTGTCCGAGCCTGACTACAACTTCAAAGATCTAGATGTCAATCTCACGGCAATCGACACGGGCGACGCCGAGCTTGGAAAGACGGAATTTGTGAATAACTGCAACGCCTGCCATAGTATGAAAAAGCAAGATCTAGTAATGCTTAGCGACGAAGAACTCATTGCTGGCAACGGGCTTTTGCCGCCGGATCTTTCAGACGCGGGCACGATTTTTAACGAGAAATTTTTGTTTGCGTTTTTAAAACACCCGTCTAACGCCGCCTTTGAAAGCACCTACGTTTTGCACAGAAAAGAAGCGTTAGCAAACGAAAAGGAAGAAGTCCATACGCAAAGCGAAAAAGACGCGCTCATTCTTTCACACAGCAAGGCGATAGAGGCCTTTAAGGAAAAAAAGGCGCAAACATACACAAAAATGCCAAGCTTTGACTGGCTAAGCGACAAGCAAGTAGGCGATTTGATAGCTTTCTTTAGATCTGTTGCCACGCCGGTTGATAAGCTAAGCGGCAAGGAAATTACGGACATTGCGTGCGTGAGATGTCATAGCGTTGATTACGACAAAACAAAAGCCAAAGCAGATCTTGCCACCTTGCCGGCGTATCTTGGATCTATGCCGCCGGATCTATCACAAATGATTAAATCCAAAGGCGGGGAGTATTTGCATAAGTTTATTAACGACCCGCAAAAACTCTTGCTAGGCACGGGAATGCCACGTGTTGGGATTACCAAAGAAGCGGAAAATAAGGTCGTTAGCTACATTGAAAAAATCGGCGATCCGCATATGCAGATGAGACAAACCATAGGAAAATACGCCGTGCTATTTTTCCTAATCTTGTCCGTTTTTGCCTTTGCGTGGAAGAAAAACGAATACGAAGACATTGAAAGCAAGTAACGCTGCTCAAAGATCTTGCCGCTTTTGCCCGGCAAGATCTTAAGATCTAGGGCTCAAACTATCTTTTGCCACTGAAGCCTAATTAATTAATAAGCTTTTTGCAAGAAGCTTAATCTACGAACAGTTAAATCGGCGCCAAGATCTTGGGATCTTGGCGCGGTATTGTATTTGCGCTTTAGTTGGCGCAATCAGCAAAAGCCAAGCATTTGATTTGCAGTTTTTAAGATCTGCGTTTGCGTGATAGTTTTGCGCGTAGTGGAATGCCTATAAACTTTTGCGGATCTGGAAATGGGGTGCGGCGGTAAAATAGTGTTAAAAATTTGGGGTGATTTTTTGCGGTGGATCTTGGCAAAGATCTTTGAAAAGCCCGATTGTGCTTGCTACAAAAGGGATCTTGAGCCGTTTTGCAAGCACGCGTGCTTACGCTGGCGCTACAAAACCCTTGCAAGATTTTTACCCTGTTTAAGACAAATTTAATAATACCGCACTACAATAATTAAAAATCACAAAGGATCCTTATGCAATCTGTAATATCACTGGATCTAGGCGGAAAATACACTGGCTATTTTAGTTACACTTCAGATAATATCTCTCAAATAAAAGACTTCCAATCCGGCAACATCGTTTATGACGGTAACTTTGTTATTTCTCAAGCACAAAGACGAACTTACAGGCACGCAAGGCGCGGTAAAATGCGAAGACAGCTGGCTAAAAGGCTATTTTTGCTTATTTTAAACGACCATTACGCTTGCTCGCTTGCCTTTTTGCCAGACTTCATCGCCGGGCTTTTTAACAGGCGCGGATACAACAGACAATCGGTTGAAAAAGACCCAGACGCAATAAACCAAGACGCTTTTTTAGACTTTTTAAGCGCCGAGCTTGACGCGCCAATAGATGGAGATCTTGACGATTACATCGAAGAAAACCTTGCCTTAGATCTTGAGCGCTTTAGCGACTTTTACGCGCGCTTTGGCGCATTGAGCGCCGATTATAAAACAAGGCCCGGCTACAAAGAGTGCGACAAGGAGGAGCAAAAAGTCATTCAAACTGGCTTTAGCGAGCTTAAAAAGATCTTAGATGCCATACAAAGCGAAAACTCAAGCGGGGCGCTGCCAAGATCCGTGTATTTCAAAAAAATGGGTGAGGAAATAGACACAAACGCTTTAATTCTAGGCTTTTTCAAGGAAAAAAACCTAGACAAAGAGCAAATGAAAAACCTAATAGCCAACATCTCAAACCTAAGGCTAAAGGAGTTAAGACGGTATTTTAACGACACGCAATTTGCCAAGAAAAATGACTTTTTAGCCCCCAAGCGGCTGCATAAGATCCTGTGGCGCTTTGCTTGCTCTTGGCACCCAAAGGACGAAGCAACAAAACAAAGGCAAAAGGCCTTTCAAAAAGCCGTAGGGGATCCGCACCAAAAGGGCTTTGCCGCGCCATCAAAGGAGCGCATCGTGAGCTTTTTTACGCAAACAGATCCGCTCGTTAGCATTCCGCCTTATGAGGATATGAATAATCGCGCCGCGGTTAAATGCCTTGCCTTGCGCCTAGATACCAAGCGGCTTGATGAGCTTTTGCCACGCTGGCAAGAAATCACGGACAAGCTCTCAAGTGCGCTCAAAGAGCGGCTCATAGATCTTGATGAAGATCTGCAAGAGTGTAGCCTGCCGCTTGGCGATGATGGCGCGCTAAATCAAAACGCAACGCTACTTCATAGGATCCTAGACCTTTCTAGGGATCTTGACCCATTGGCGCTGCGGGCGCTATCAAGCCTAAAGCCAAGCGACGTTGAGAGTTTTTTAAAAGGCCACGGTGCTAACTCAAAAAAGCTAGAGAGCCTACAAGAGCATTTGCGGGATCTAGCCGCCGTGCTTGGGAGTGAGGCACCCGGGTTTTTAAACTTTGCGCGCGAATACTACACGCTCATACGCACAAAAGTTAGAGTTGGCATTTGGAGCGCACAGGCAAACGCTAGCGCGGCTAGGGGCGCGGATCTTTTCAAGGCGTGCAATCACAACCCGCCATACAAAAACAATCAGCTTCACAGCCTTGTTGGATCTTGCCTTGGCATACGGCTTGAGCCTGAAAGTTTTCAAAACTTCCAAAAGGATCTATGGAGCGCAAGGCTTGGCAGTAAGGCGCTAGGGGCAATTAAACTCTCCAGATATTGCAAAAAGCTTGAAGATCTAAGGAGCCTATACGGCAACGAGTTTAAGGCAAGGCTTGAAGCAAGCGAGCAGAGCGATAAAAAAAACAAAGAAGACAAAGACATCGCAAATCTAAAAAACGCGCTTGGCTTTTGGGTAGGGAAAATAGCGGAATTTTTTGGCATAGACGCCGCACGCGCGCAGAGTTTTAGCAACCTTTTTTCAATGGCGCAACTTTATAACATCGTAGAAAACAGCCGCAGCGGCTTTAACTCAACGTGCAAGTATTGCAGCGCGGAAAACGCCTTTAGAATGCAGCGGATCCAAGTAGCGCCCGGATACGGCGCCGCTAAGCCCTTTAGCGCGCTTTGCCAAAGGCTCCCGTCAAACACGCAAAGGCCCTTTTCTGGCAAGATAGAGCGCTATTTAGATAAGCTTGCCTTTGAGCTAGCACGCATTAAGCGCCAAGAGATCCTAGCCGCGCACAGATCTGGCGCACTAAGTGCGGGCAAAAGCTTAGAGCTAAAAATTATCCTTGAACAAAACGAGTTTGAATACGAAGCGTCCATAAGAGACGCCAAGATTAAAGACGCAAAAAAAGACAAGCTAAAAGACAAAAAAGAACGCCACGAGCGCGCCCTAAAAAGTAAAACAGAGTGCATAAAAAGCTTTAGTAATGGCATTTGCCCTTATTGCGAAAGGCCCATAGGCATTGACGGCGAGATAGATCACATCTTGCCGCGCAGCTTCACGCTCAAAGAATACGGCACGGTTTTTAACGGCGAGGGCAACTTGCTTTACGTGTGCGCAGCGTGCAACAAGGCAAAGGGCGATAATCAAAACTTCCCAAACAAATTCAAAGACACTATGACGCCTAAGCAAATCAATGAAATAATAGACGGCATAAGGGTTTATAAGGCTTTCTACCTTTTAAACGCGCTAGAGCAGCGAGCCTTTAGAGCGGCGTTGTTTTTAAGCAGGGCAGATCCGGCGTTTTTAAAAGTAGTTGCGTGGCTAAGGACGGAGATAAGCAGCTTTGTTAATGGAACGCAAAAATACGTAGCCAGCAAGATAGCAGAAAAGCTTGGCGCAATGCTCCCAGCCATTAACTTTGACTTTGACATTATCACAGCGCCAAGCGAGGACGTTAGCGCGCTTAGGGAGAAGTTTGCCAAACAAGATCCACGCTTAAAAAAGCCCGAGCGCCAAACAAACGCAAGCCACACAATTGACGCGATAGTTGCCTTTGCAAGCGTTTATGAAAAACTAGCAGACGGCAAAAACCCAATCACGCCCGCTACTCTCTTAGATTACGTCAGCATTAATAACACCGTGACAAAGCCAATCGGCAAGATACAAAAGAGCGCTAGGAATAACCTAGCTGGCGCTAAGATCTTTAACGACGGCTTTTACAAAGAAAGATTTGCTATGCTTTTTTATCACAAGAGCACAGACAAATACTACGCCGGCGCCGTGCTTGGGCTTTTAAAAGACCCGCTAACAAACCTGGCAACAAAAGAGCTAGACACCACAAAGCTTGTAGAAGTTAAAAAGGAAGACTACGAGCGCATTCGCCCGTATTTAGGAGCCGCGCAAGATCTAGGCGGGGTGGTAGCTTTCAAACCAAAGCGCCAAGAGATCTTAGACCTTTTCCACGCCATCTCCATAAACGGCGGGGCGCAAGATCTTTTACAAACCGCCGCCGTTTTAGACCGGCTAAGCTACAACCTTAAAAAAACGCCCGTTTTAGAAACACCAGGCGTGCTAAAATCGAAAGCCTTGCAAACAAACATCTACGGTAAAACCATAGATCTAGGCCTAAGAGATGAATGGCAGAAATTCCACGATAGCCTAAAGGAGCACTTTAGCCACGAATACGCAAGCCGCAAAATAGACGACATAGAAAAAGGCGGGGTGTATAACCTTGACGCGGATAAATTTTTAGCCTTTTGCCGCGCGTATTTTAAGGACACGAGCTCAAAAACGCCATCAAGCCGCCACAGAACAAGAAGACAGTTTTCCTTGCCGGTTGTAAATAGCCCATCAGGTGGCTTTAGGATCCAAAGGCAAAGACCAAACGGGGAAAGGTTTTATCAGCTCCTAGCCATAGATCACGGTAAGGTCGCGGGGCTTGCCACCGTAGAAAAAACACTAAAAAACGGCGAGAAAAAAATAGAAAGCAAGGACGTTTTAATAAAGGAGCTAGCGCTTTCTAAGAGAGTTTCGCTAAAAAACCCAGAGCAAAAATTTTACACCAAAGATTACATCAGCATAGAAAGCACGGTAGATCTTAGCCAGAAGCTAGGCATAAAGGGCGTTAGCGTGCGTATGCAAATTAGCTCCGGACGACAAAACGTTGCACTTAGTATGCCAACGGATAAGTTTTTATCCATTTGCACGCACAAGGACTACTTGAGCTTGCCGCAAGATCTAAAGCTAGGAAACGTGCAAGAGCTAAGGGACGCTAAAGCCCAGATAGACGAAGACGGCTTTAACGAGCTTTTTAGCACCAACGCGCTAAGCATAGACAAACCCTTTGCGCCAAGGAGCGGCAAGATAACACTCTCAAAGGCGAGCAAGGACGAAGTTAGAATAGAATTTTCCAATGACGCAAAGCGCCTAATGAGCCTTTATTTGCAAACAAAAGCCCCCAGCAAAGCGTAGGCAAAGGGCTGGGGGTTGAAGCACATCTACATTGACGAATACGGCACCTTTTTAGGCAAAACAGGCAACCGCCTAGCCATCTACAAACAAGGTGAGCTTTTAAAAGAAATCGCCCTAAGCCGCGTTAGATCCGTCAATGTTTTTAAAAGCGGCGTATCCATTTCAAGCGATCTAATAGAAAGTTGCTCGCTTAGGGGCATTAAGATATTCTTCTTAGACTTCAAAAACGTAGCGCACACCTGTCTTGTTTCTACCGCATCAAGCGCCGTTGCCGCCGTGCGCAAAAGCCAATTTATGTGCATTGAAACAGGCGGGGGCATAGAAGCCGCTAGGGCATTAATAATCGGCAAAATAAAAAACCAGCGCGCAACCTTGCAATATTTTTACAAATACGAAAAAACCAAGCAAACACCGCGGGTAAAACTTCAAGAGACCATAGACAGCCTAAAAAATATCATCGCCACGCTAAAAGAAATGAGCCTAGAGCGTAGCGACTGGCTTTCCGTGCTGCTTGGCAAGGAAGGTGGCGCGGCTAGCTTATACTTTAGCGCCATAGGGGCGGAGCTGCTTAGCGGGCTTGGTTTTTCAAGGCGCATAGGCAGGGGCGCGCAAGATCTTGTCAATGCGTCTTTAAATTACGGCTACGCCGTGCTACATAGCTACGTTTGGCAAAGCATTATTAACGCCGGGCTAGAACCCTTTGCCGGTGTGCTACACACGAATAGACCGGGCAAGCCTTCTTTGGTGCTTGACGTGATGGAGGAGTATAGATCTTGGGTGGTGGATAGAAACATCATCAAATTAAAGGCGTATCTTAAGGAAAAAAGCACGCTAGATGCTGCCCTAAGAAAGCGCATAATCCAAGAAATTAACCTAACGATGAGCAAGAAATACCCCTACCACGGCAGACTTCTTAGCCTTTCAGGCATTATGCAACGGCAGGTTTATAAGCTCACCGGCTACTTTATGGGCCGCTCTAACTACAAAAGCTATATTTTTAAGTGGTAGGGTGGTGTTGGATCTTTTGCTCTGCTTAATAAGCTGTGATTGTAGTTTTTGTGATGTGGGCTAAAATTAAAACGTGGAATGAAGGTTGATTTGAGAGATCCCGGTGGGTGCCGGGATCTTAGAAAAACTATTGCAATAATCGCATAACGTTTTGTTGCACGGCGTTTGCTTGCGCTAGGGCGTAGCTACCGGATTGCGTTAAGATGTTTTGCGTTGCAAAGTTGCTTGACTCACTACCAAAATCCACGTCGCGGATACCAGACTCAGCCGCT
>CAUTXO010000055.1:0-10907 GCA_963542625.1 uncultured Helicobacteraceae bacterium
GTCTCCTAAGCACACTTTCCATTTTTTGATTTGCTCTTGCTTACAGAAGGCGACCATACTTTTCCCGCGCAAATTGTAATAAAAGCTGTCATTTGGGTGCGCACGCCAATGCGCCATTAAATCGCTCATAAGCTTATTAAAGGCTGGGTCATCGGACAAAATGAGCTTCGGGTCAGAATGCGAAATGACCCTATCGTCGCGGTTTAGTATGAAAATATTGCTTTGCGGATCCGGTGAAAGCTGCGATGTTTCCTTTTGGAGATCCTTTAGGTAAATATCCATACCCGTAACGGCAATGGTCTTACCGTCTCTTTTGATTGGATAATAAACAGAAACTAGCACCTCGCCGTTGATCTTGGACTTATACGCGTGGCTATAATTCACGCCTTCTTGCTTGAGCGCGTCATCGAGCCAATCGACGAACTTTCGCACGTCAAAGTTTGGCACGAGCTTTGCCTTTGGATCTTTCTCCACCGACTGTACCATACGTCCATCGGTATACATTATAAAAGAGCGGCGCAGCCCAAAGGTGCGGCGCGTGTCTTCTAGGAGCTTAAACGCTTCTTGCTCGCCAGCGGCTTCGTTGATTTTCTCGCCCATACGCTTCACGCCCTGCCCTATGTCGTCGATGTAAAATTCCACGAACTTTACGCTGGCGTCGAGTTTGTCGAATTTTCCAGCTTTGATGGCTGTGATGAGATTGGTTTTTGAGCCAGAGTAATTCAAAATGCCAGCGATTGTAAAAGAAATAACAAGCACAAGGGCTAAAGTAAAACCCACCTTATTTGCCAAACTGCCGTTGATCCATTTCATTGCTCGTCCTTTATGTTGATTTTTTCGTGAAAATGAAGTGGCTTAATTGGCGATGGTGTAAGTTGAATAGAGGGTAAAACTACTTTGCCCCCCCCCCCGGGCGTATAAAATTTTGCATTTAATACCTTTGCTGGTTTTTTATTTGCTAAATGGGTGGATCATACAATCTACTTTCTGAATTAAAAGTTAAGCGTCAGTGGATCTTAAGAAAAAGTTTCAAATTTTTGACTGGCGAATGCGGCTAGGTTTTGCGCGCTGGATCTTTGGCGCAGTTTGGGCGTGATTTGCTTGGTTTGATTGTGGTTAAGATCTTGTGGCTTTGGCGCGCGGTTTGGTTTGGCAGAGTTTTGATTGTGGTTTTACGCGCACGAACAGTGCTAAATTTTAAAACAGGGGCGACAAAAATCAAAGCGGAATATGTTCTAAAACATCACGCAAACTCTTAAGCTCTATAACAATATTTGCGCTTTTTTTGAGAATTTCTTTGGCGTGAGTTGGTGCAAACTTTGACGGCGCTTGGATCTTGGCGTTTGGAGTGCTGGAGTTTGTGCGATGCGCAACAGTCAAGATCTTGCGGGCTTTGCGCGGGAAAGACTTTGGCGCAGCGTGTGGAATTTACTTGAGAGTTTGTGCGGCACGTGGCGGTCAAGATCTTGGGGCCTTTGCGTAGCAAAGGCTTGGCGCGAAGCGTGGCAAAGCGTCTAAGGCGCGGAATATTTGTGCGACGCGACGCGCGACGGGTTGCGTAACTACGTGGATCTTAAGGGGTGTGTCCTAAGCGCGCGCTAGGCTAAAACTTGGCGGGTTTGGCTGTGGCGGCGGCAAAGATCTAGGCTGGAAAACGGCAAATGATACTAACCGCGCAAAGTTTTTTAGAAAGATACATTTTGAAAAATAAGTTGTTTTATTTATATTTTTGGCGTAAGAATAGTGGCAAATTTTAAACAGGCGCAATAAAAATCAAAGCGGAATGTGCTCTAAAACATCGCGCAAATCCCTGTTATCTATAACGATGTTTGCGCTTTTTTTGAGAATATCTTTGGCGCAAAAGGCGATTTTGTATTTTGCATAAGGAAACATACTAGCGTCGTTAGCGCCATCTCCGCACACAATGGTATTTTCTGGCTCAACGTTTAAGAGCTTTTGAAGCCTTTGGATCATCTCGCCCTTGGAGCGTGAAAACATCATTTCACCGCCAACGTCGCCGGTTAAAAGTGCGTTTTGCACGTGAAAGCTATTGGCAAAGTCAGCGTCAAAGTTCAATTTTTTTGCAAAAAAACTCGTAGCGTCCCTAAAACCGCCGGATAAAATAACAAGCTTGTAACCGCTTTTTTTAAGCTCGGACGCCAACTCCGCCGCACCCTTTGTTAAGGACAAACTCTCGCAAGCTTTAACTACACTTTCATAAGGCAAGCCCCTTAGCAAAGCAACTCTTTGTTTTAGGGACGCAAAAAAATCAAGCTCCCCGTTCATACCCCTAGCCGTTATTTGCTTCACTTCTTCCTTTTTATTAAAAAAGGTGGCTATTTCGTCTAGAGTTTCTTCGTTGATGAGCGTCGAGTCAAAGTCAAAAACCGCTAGCTTATTAGCCATAAATTAAAAGCTTTTTTTAAACAAAGACTCTATTCTTAGAATACTTATTATTCTATCATCCCTTTTGCCAACGCCATATATATGGTTGTTGTCATCGTTCATACTTTCAGGTGCCGGATCAATTTTATCTTCACTAATCCTGATAGATTCCGTTAGCTTGTCGATGACAAAACCGCTTACTTGGTTTTTATTTTTTATCACGATAAAGCGCGTATCTTCCGTAATGTTCTTTTTTGAGTGCTTGAATTTTTGCCTAAGATCTATCAAAGGTATAACGCTCCCGCGCAAATTGAAAACGCCCAAAACGTAAGACGGCGTAGATGGCACGCGCGTTGATTCTATCGGCTTTATGATTTCTTGAATGCTAAGAATAGGCACGCCGAATTCTTCATCGCCTACCATAAAGCAAACGAGCTGAACTATCCCTGTTTCCGCCTTTTCTTTAGGCGTGTCCTTTTGCGATTTTTGATTTTGTAAAACTTGCCTTAACTTATCCATTTTTCTATCCTTACTTTGCTACGTCTAATTTAATGCTTCTTCTTACAACATTCATTAAGTATTCCGGAGAATAAGGCTTGGTTACATACTCGCTCATACCCACTTCTATCCCTCTCATTCTGTCGGTTTTGCTTGTCCTTGAAGTGCAAGCGATTAACGGCAAATTCTTAAATCTTGTGTATTTCTTGATCTCGCCAGCCAATGTGTAGCCGTCCATTCGCGGCATTTCAATATCCACAAGGCAAGCGTCGATGTCGTGCTCGTTGCTTTTTAATATGTTTAGCGCGTCTTGTCCATCAACGGCTTCAATATAGTTAATGCCAAGCGGCGCGATGGATTTTTTCATAATCTCTCTGTCTGTTTTCGAGTCATCGACTATTAAAACGGTATAGTCATTAGGCTCGCGCTTTTGTTTTGCCTTTGATTTTTGCGACATTGATTCCATTGAACTTTTTGTGTTTCTTGCAAGCTTCATAAGCGCGGCAACATCGGCAATGAGCGTAACGCGCCCATCTCCGCGCACCGTTGCCCCTGCAATACCTTCTATGCCTTGCAAGTAGTCACCAAGCGATTTAATAACGATTTCTTCTTGACCTACCAGAGCATCTACAATCAGCCCAAGCTTGTATTCTGCAAGCCCGATAATCACAACATACGTAAATTCTGACGCACCCATAACGTCTTCAACGCCAAAAATATCGCCAAGCCTAACAAGAGAAAGCACCTCATCTCTAAGGCGCATAACGGATTTGCCTTCCACAAAGGATATGTCGTCTTGTGAGATCCGCACCGTTTCAAGCACAGAGGCTAGCGGAATGGCGTAGTATTCTTCTTGCGCGCCTACAATTAGCGCCTGAATAATTGCTAACGTGAGTGGGATCTTGAGCTTTATCGTCGTGCCCTTGCCGTTTTCTGAGTCAATTTCAATGATACCGTTTAGCTTTTCGATGTTTGTTTTAACAACGTCCATTCCGACGCCGCGCCCAGATATATTCGTAACATTTGTAGCGGTAGAAAAGCCCGGTTTAAAAATAAGTGCAAAGGATTCTTTATCGGTCATCTGGTCGGCTTCGCGCTCGGTAATTAGCCCCTTGCTAAGCGCCTTGTCTTTTAGCACGGAGGAGTCAAGCCCCTTACCGTCGTCCGTAATCTCGATAACAATCGAATTGCCTTCGTTGTAGGCCTTAAGATCTACCGTTCCGGTTTCTGGCTTACCCGCCGCAAGCCGCGTTTGGATAGGCTCGATACCGTGGTCGCAAGAGTTTCTGATAATATGCACGAGCGGATCGCCAATGACTTCAACAATAGACTTGTCAAGCTCTGTTTCCTCGCCCGAAATTACAAGCTCGATTTTTTTGCCTAGCTCTCTGGCAAGATCTCGGATCATACGCGGAAACTTATTAAATACCTTGCCGATGGCTAGCATTCTTGTTTTCATAACGGCGGTTTGAAGATCTGTAGTAACCATAGAGACGGACGAAACAACCTGATTTAGCTCTTCTAAAAACTGCTCGCCTTCGTATCTTTCTTCCACGTCGTCGTAGATCTTAAGCAATCGGTTTTTGCCTAAAACAAGCTCGCCGATTAAGTTCATCAAGTGGTCTAGGCGATTGACATCAACGCGGATTGTTTGCTCGACTGATGAAGCGTTTGCCTGATGGGCGTCGTCTTTTTTTACTGGCACCTTGGGCTGTGCCGCCGCAGCTGCCGGTGCAGCAGCTTGAGCTGGTGTTGGTGCTGGCGCTTCAGGTGCGGCAGCTGGTGCGCCTGCTTGCTTGCTTTCTCGCCTAGCCTTGTCTTCTGCTTGACGGATCTTTAAGAGACGGTCAATCTCCGCTTCCACCTGAGCTTCGGACATATTATTGTAGTCAGGTTCAGGCGTTTGGGGCGCGGCGTCTTGCGCGGCAGCTGGAGCGGCTGGAGCAGGATCCGGCGCTTGTGCCGCCGCGGGTGCAACGGGCGCGGCAGATGCTGCTTGGCTCACATCGCCACCCTTACTAATAATATCTAGCTTCACAACGATAGGCTCAATATCGCGCCCAGAGTTGGCGTCAGATCCTGTATCGCGGATATTGGTTAAAAGATCTTTCATCATATCGATAGACTCAAGCACAACGTCCATTATTTGTGAGTCTAGCTTAAGATCCCCGCGCCTAGCTTGGTTTAGCACATCTTCCATATGGTGGGTTAGCCGCGTCAAAATATCAAAATTCAAAAACGACGAAGATCCTTTGATGGTATGCGCAACACGAAAAATCCCATTCAAAAGCTCTAAGTCGTCCGGCCTTGACTCTAACTCCACTAGATCTTGATCCAGTTTTTCTATCATTTCAAAGGCTTCTACTAAGAAGTCTTGCGTTAATTCTTGTAATTCGTCCATATTATTCCCTTACTTAACCTAACTGATGTGCTTTTTTATAATTTTAGCTATTTCAGGTATAAACCTGTTTGCGTCAAACTTCACAAGATACCCCTCACCGCCTGCTTCCTTGCCCTTATTCGCCGTAAATTTATCGCTGATTGACGAGTTAAAAACGATAGGTATATGCTTAAATCGCGGGTCGTCCTTAACCTGCGCGGCAAAATGGAAGCCGTCCATTCGCGGCATTTCAACGTCGCTGACGATAATTCTCATCTCGTGCAAGAAGTTATCGCCTAGCTGAGCGTGCAAATCGTCTAGCTTTTTCAAGCCCTCCACGCCGTCGCTTGCCTCATAAACCTTAAGCCCCATCGCTTCTAGCGTATCTTTAACTATCTTTCTAGCCGTCATACTATCGTCCAAAATCAGAGCCGTTCCGCTAAATTTTTCTATATAAACATTGGCTTCAACTTCTGGGTGATAAAGCCCAAGATCTTGCACGATGCTTTCAAAATCAAGGATCAAAAGCACATCGTCGTTTTCTATTTTTGTAACGCCAGTTATCTTGCCCCTATCCAAAGATCCCTCGCCCGCGCTAAAGGTTGCCGGCTCAATATCCGCCCACGAAATGCGCCTAATGCGCTTTGCTTCGCTCACGATAAACCCGACTAAAATGTCGCTAAATTCAGCAATGATAATGCGCGGTTTTGTCTTTTGATCTTGCGGGATCTCAATTCCCATCCACTTTGCCAAATTCACAACCGGAATAACTATGCCGCGAAGGTCAAAGATCCCTTCTATATATTCTGGCGCGCCTGGCAGCTCCGTTAGTTTTGGAATTTTGATTATCTCCCTAACCTTAGAAACGCTTACCCCGTAGATCCCTTCATAAACTTTATCGCCAACTTTTTTTAATATTCTAAAATCTACGAGTTCTAATTCATTGTTGCTAGATTTTAAGACGCCCTGTTCGTTACTCATCGTCTCTCCTAATAAGCTTTTTCCACGAATTTAATGCTATTTTCGGTGTATTCTACACAATAGTAACTTTTTACACAAGCAAAACTGGCTAGATTGATGTATTTCTTGTCGCCAAAATCTTTCTGCGCGCCCTGATGATAGTGCCCTTCAACAAAAAAATCCGCATTTTTTAAGTATTTATCCACTCTTTTTTGAATGATTAGATCAAAATTTTTTATCTTCGTGCAAATATTTTTTGTATTTAGGTAGTCGGTTTTCTTTTTTAGAAATCTAAAATCAATAAAATTCAGCGTTAAAATATTCAAAATTGCCACAAAAATCTTATTCCTTATAAGTTTTGTGTATAAAAAATATTTCAAACCAGAGCCGTAGTCGCCGTGCCCTAGCAAAACGATTTTTGTGTTCGCTTCAAAGACTTTTGGCTGCGCGCTAAAGCCAATAACACTAACGCTTTCAAAGGCCTTGTTTAGCAAAAAATCGTGGTTTCCCTCAAAATACACCACTTCAATTTTACGCGCCAAAGCTCTAATGAGCTCCACCGCTTCCTTGTTTTGCTCTAGGCTAGAAGCCAAACTGCCTATCAATAAATCAAAAATATCGCCCATTAAAACAAGCTGCGGGGTCGCAATCGCGCCGCTTAAAACATCGGACAAAAAACGCAACAGATCCTTTCTGCAAGCGGAATAATGGCTATCCGCAATTAAAATCGCCCCGTTTTTTAGCTTAGGTATTGGCAAGCTTTGGAATACCTTCGTCTTCTTCTAGATTAAACATTATGTTCGCATTCACAACCGCCGTGCCAGAGGCGCCCTTTAGCAAATTGTCAATCGCGCTGTTTAAAAAAAGCGAAGTACCCTTGACGTCGGCATAAATATCGCAAAAATTCGTGCCCGCGACGTTTTTTATCTGCACCGGATCTTGGCTAATCCGCACAAACGGCTCGTTTTTGTAATACTCTCTCAAGATCTTGACCGGATCATCAATCCGCGCGCTTAGCTTTGCAAAACTATTCACAAGCATACCCCTAGTAAGGGGCAAAAGTTGCGGGATAAAAAGCACGTTAAAAGTCTTGCCGCACGCCTTGCTTAGTTTTTCTTCAATTTCTGGGCTATGCCTGTGAGCCAAAGGAGAATAGGCAAAAAAGTTATCGTTTAAATTCGCGAAGGTCGTGTGAGGTTTTGGCGCACGTCCCGCCCCGCTTACGCCGCTTTTTGCGTCAATGTAAATCGCCTCGCCATCTTGCAAAAAATCCAAAAATGGTAGCAATGGCAAAAGGCTAGCCGTTGGGTAACAGCCCGGGTTTGCCACCAAATTTGCCTTTTTTATGCACTCCTTGTTTAGCTCTGGCAAGCCATAAACGGCTTCTTTTAAGCATTCCTTGGCTTCGTGCGGCGCATACCATTCTTCATAGGTGCTAAGATCTAGGCGAAAATCCGCCGAGAGATCCACAACCCGCACGCCAAGATCCAAGAGCTCCCGCGCAAAGCGCATAGACTGCTTATGCGGCAGCGCTAAAAAAACCAGCTCGCAAAGATCCGCAGCAAGGCTAGCGTCTGCTTTTTGGATTTCCATATCAAAAACGCCACTCAAACACGGGTGCAAGACACAAAGAGTTGTCTCGCCGGTAGAGTTTGCAAGGTAATTTAGCTTAAATCTCTTATGTGCGATGAGAATTTTCACAAGCTCTAGCCCCGTAAAACCGCTAACGCCGATGATGCCTACGTTAATGTCTTTCATTAGCGCCCCGTGCTACCAAAGCCGCCTGTGCCGCGCGCGGTCTCATCAAGTGCGTCCGTTTGGCTAAAGGACGCGTGGCAAACCCGCATCAAAACGCCCTGCGCTATGCGCTCGCCCTTTTTAATGTGAAAATCTTCGCTGCCTAGGTTTATCAAAATAACCATAATTTCGCCCCTGTAATCGCTATCGACGGTGCCGGGCGAGTTTAGGCAAGTAATGCCGTGCTTTAGCGCAAGCCCGCTGCGGGGGCGCACCTGCAGCTCATAGCCTGGCGCAAAACTAAGCGCAAGCCCGGTCTTTACAAGCTCCCTTTGCATTGGTGCTATGACGTAATCTTCAACGCTGCAAAGATCAAAGCCCGACGCGCCGGCTGTTTTGTAAGATGGAATAACGGCATCTGAATGAAGTTTTTTTACATTTATTTGCATTTTTTCAAGCACGGGCTGCCCCTGGGATCTTGGCGTCTGCTCGCGCGGCGGCTTCAAGCGCTGTTAGCAAGATCTTCATAATTTTATCTCCTCATAGCGCACTTCAAGGATCTCAAACTCCTTTGTGCCGCCGGGCAAATTTGCAACAAACTGATCCCCGCTAGCCTTGCCCAAAAGAGCCTTTGCAAGCGGCGAGTGATAAGAAATATAGCCCTTTGACAAATTGGCTTCAAGTAGCCCTACGATCGTATATTTTTCCTCTTTTTCGCTGTCAAGATCTAGCAAAAGCACGGTCGAGCCAAAGCTAACCCTTGCGTGCGGCAAACCCTTTGGATCTATCACCTGCGCCTTTTGCGCGATGAGCTCAAGCTGCGCTATCTTTGCTTCTAGTAGGCTTTGTTTTTCTTTTGCGGCGTGATATTCCGCGTTTTCTTTTAAGTCTCCAAGCTCGCGCGCGGCTTGAATTTCTTTAGCCACAATGCCCCGTTGATTGTTTTTTAAATCCGCCAATTCGTCCGTTAGGTTTTGATACCCCTGCGAGGTCATCGGTTCTTTATCCATAGTTTTCTCTTGTTTTTTGTCGGTATTTTATACTTACTAACTTAATCAAGCCGCGCAAATGGCGTAAGGCTTAGCGGCAATCTAAGCAAACGGTGCAAACTAAGCCACAACCGCAATTCGCGGCTAAACGCACACAGCGGCTAGGCGCGCCCAAGATCTTTAAAGTGTATTTCAAGATTGTAAAGCTCGTATCTAATCTGCTTAAAAAGCGCGGAATAATGCGGCTCAAGCAGTTTAAAGCTCTCTTCAAGCACCCGCGCGCTCTCTTGCGAGCGTTTGAAATTCGCCAAAACAATATGCGCTAGACCGTCTCTTTGGAGCTCACTTTTAGAAGATTGTTTTAGGCAATCGCCCTTAATATCACGGGCGCTTAAGTATTTGGCGTAAGGCTCAACCCTAACCTTATGCCTAAGATCCTTTAGAGATCTTGCAAGGTTAGGGTCGTCAAACACAAACCTAGCAACGTCTTCTAGCACCCTAATCCCCTCCCTTAATCTGTTTAGATTTGCGTCAATGAGCCTTAACGCGCTCTGGTTGCTACTCGTCTTTTCCAAAAATGCCCAAAATTTGCAATAAGGACACAAATAAATTCAAGAAATCCAAATACAAAGCACTAGCGGCAATGATTGGAGAATCATAATTTCCTCTTACTATATTTTGCGTGTCGTATAGAATAAAAAATGAAAACAAAATAGCGCTAACACCTGCAATAGCAAGGTGTAAAACGGGGCTGTGCAAGAATATATTTGCAATGCCGCCAACCGCAACAACAATAAGCACAATTAATAAGATCTTACCCATAGAAGTAAAATCTTTATTGGTGCTCATCGCAAAAAAACTAAGCCCGCCAAAGGCTGCCGTCGTCATCAAAAAGGCGTTTGCAACAATGCCTGAACCGCCTTGCATACCCATTACAACCGTTAGAAGCGGCGCAAGGGTTAGCCCGGATACAAACGTAAAAGCAAAAAGCACCACCAAACCTAGATTTGGGCTTTTTTTAACCGCGAAATTCAAGCCAAATATCAAGCCAATTTCTAGGATCACAAGCCCCCAGTAAAACTGAGAGATAGACCCGGCAATCCCGATACCAATGTAAGCTCCAACCGTGCCCGCAAGCAAGGAAGCGGCAAACATTTGGTAGGTTTGCTTAATAAACGCTTTTAGCGCGCCCTCGTCCCTTGTGGCTTCTTGCGTAAAGCCGGCAGGCGTGTAGTTCCTGTCATATAAAGACATCGAATTCTCCTTAACAAAATTTAGAGCCGCCATTATACAATTCCATAGCTAAACTGACTTTGGAGCCTTAAATGAAACACATCTACGCGCCGTGGCGGACAAAATATTTAGAAAAAACACCAGGTGCTTGCGTGTTTTGCGCCATCTCAAAGCAAGCCAGCAAGGACGCGCAAAACCGCGTATTTTATAGAGACGAGCACTGCTTTGGCGTGATGAATGCCTACCCTTACACGCCCGGTCATATTATGTTTATTCCGCATTATCACACGGATAGTCTAGAAGCGCTGGCGCCTGACGTGTGGCTTAGAATGGCGGCGCTGGCGCAAAGGGGCGCGGATATGCTAAAGGCCGGCTTTGGCGCGCAAGGCATTAACATCGGTATGAATTTGGGCGAGGCTGGCGGCGCTGGGATCTCAGAGCATTTACACCTGCACCTTGTGCCGCGATTTTTAAAGGATACGAATTTCATCAGCACCATTGGCGGCGCAAGGGTTTATCCGACGGACTTTGAAGAGATCTTTACCAAGATGAGCGCGCTTGCAAAAGATTTTCTCAAGCTAGATTAACGCGCACGCTCCCGCACTCCAGCCACCGCCAAAGATCTTGCGCTCATTAAATCCGCCCGCGCTTGCATTAGGAACTTTAAGCGCGAAAGGGCACAATGCGTAATCTCCAAAACAGGGGCTCAAATGAAACTTTTACGC
>CAUTXO010000056.1:0-10359 GCA_963542625.1 uncultured Helicobacteraceae bacterium
TTCCGCCTAAATCTTGCCACGCAAAAAGATGAATTAGCAAAGATCTTTGTTTGCTCCCGTTTGCCCCGCTTGCTTGTGCTTTTTTGCAAATCTTAAAATAGTACCCGCGTTTTAAAACATTTTTTCTAGCCAGCACCTGCATTAAACCTAGCTAAGATCTAGCTAGCAAACAATGCGCAAATAAACGTCACGCATTGCCACTGGCACCGCAAGAGCTCTCCAAAATCCAACGCTAAAAATGCGCTAAAATCTAATTCAAAACACACGGTTTCAACACACTCTCGCTAACACTAAGATCTAGTTCAAAGATAGATCTGCCACGCGTTAGATCTAACCACCGCGCCCCACTCTCAATCGCACCAAGATCCAAAGGCTAGATCTAGCTCTAAGATCTAAGCATAGATCCAAACAAGGCTCAAGATCTTGACTGGCAAAAGATCTAGCTCTTTGCACCAACGCCAAGATCCACGCGCTAAGCCGCTTTAAGATCCGCCGCAAATCCAAGCTTAGATCTAATCAACCAGCACTGAAGCACACGCTAGGATCTACACCACCCGCACTCTCCAACACGCGCCAAGATCTACACCGCTCGCGCTAAGATCTAACCACCGCGCCCTACTCGCACTGGCGCCAAAATCTAACAACCGCTAAGATCCAAAGGCTAGATCCTAGCTCTAAAATCCAAGCAAACACGCAAGCTAAAACTCGTCTATGGATCTTTGCTCCTTTTGCCGCTTGTATTTTTTCTTGTTTTTTTGCTTGTCTAGGTAGTTTAGCTCTTTTAAAATAAAGCTTTTCGTTGCTTCAAAGTCGGCATCAGCCGGTGCGGCGGCTAGGTTTTTGATTTTTTCTACCGTTTTTTCAAGAAGCGCAAGATCCTTGTTAAAAATCTGCGGCTTTTGCTCCATAAGATCCAAATACTTTAACGCCTCGCTCACTTTGGCTGCAAAGCCGGCGTGCGTCGGGTTTTGCGCGTTTTTTAGCCAAGCGTAAATGCTCTTATTGAAGCGCTGTAACAAACGAACGTATTTAAGCCGGACGGAATTTTCTTTTTGCATATAAAATTTTACAGCTAAGACCTAAAAGCAAGGCCGTGCGACGCTAAACTTATTACGAAAACCAGGTTAAAACCTTACAAAAAAGCTAAAACTAAAACGATTAAATAAAAGATGGTGGGTTCTCAGAGACTCGAACTCTGGACCGCCCGGTTATGAGCCGGGAGCTCTAACCAACTGAGCTAAGAACCCTTTCAAAGGCTGGAAGTATATAAAAAATCAAACCTAAAAGCAAGCAGATTTTCAATAATGGCAAAGAGCACGATAAAATTCATAAACGAGCTCCCGCCGTGGCTAAAGATCGGTAGCGGGACGCCCACAACCGGCGCAAGACCTATCGTCATTGAAATATTGATAGCCATATACAAAAATATCATAATGCCCGTGGCCACAATAACCGTGCTAGAAAAATAATCGCCCTTAGTTTTTTTCACAAGGGTAAAAATATGCAAAATAAGCGCGGCATAGACAAAAATCAGCATAAGCCCGCCAATAAAACCAAAGCGCTCCACAAAATACGCAAAAATAAAATCCGACGTCGCAATCGGCAAAAACCGTAGCTGCGTTTGCGTGGCGTCTTCTTTGCTCTTGCCAAAAACGCCGCCTGAGCCAATGGCGATGATGGATTGCTCCACGTGATAGCTTGGTTTTTCAGCAATAAAATCGTGAATGCGTTTGCGCTGATAATCGTGCAAAAGGTTATTGTAAGCCACAATCGCTAGCACAGCGCTGCCGCTAATTATCCAGATCCAGACGTTTTTCTTAACGCCAACGGCAAGCAAGATCCCAAACCCAAGCAAGAGCACTATCATTGCCGTGCCAAGATCTGGCTCCTTGGCTATCAAAAGAAAGGGCAAAATAATGTAAAAAGAAAGCTTTAAAAACCTACCCCAGCCGTAGCCGTTTGCACCGGGGGGATTTCTATTTATAAGGTATGCAAGCATCAAAATAAAGGCGGGCTTGAAAATTTCAGATGGCTGAATGGTGAGATTTACAAAGGGGATCTCAAGCCAACGCTTAGCGCCGAGCTTGACAACGCCGAAAAGATCAACGAAGATAAGCAGCACAATGGCTATCCAGTAAAAAAACGGAATGAGCCACGTGAGCTTTCTAATCGGCAAAAAAAATACGACCAAAAACACGACAAACGAAAGCACGATGTATGTTAGTTGCTTGTTTAAAAGCACGTCGCTCACTTCAGAAACCAAAAATAGCGACGTAAAAATAAGCGGCATAACTAAAATTACAAGCAAAAAATCAAAATGATTTATAACTCGTCTATCAAAAGGAAGCTGCAAATTTGACCTAAAATGTTTTTTTGTAATATTCTAACATTTAATTTTTGAAGGTTTTTTATGGAAAAAGCAAAAGATTTTTGCCTACCAGATCCAAGCGGCAACGAGATCTGCTTGAAGGATTTTTTAGGAAAGTTTGTTGTGCTGTATTTTTATCCAAAGGATAACACGAGCGGTTGCACGCAAGAAGCTTGCGATTTTACAAGCTCAATTTCTGAGTTTGAAGCGCTTGATTGCGCCGTCGTTGGCATTAGCCCTGATGGGCAAAAAAGCCATAAAAAATTCATAGAAAAGCACGGCTTAAACATTATACTTTTAAGCGATGAAAGCAAAGAAGTGCTGAAAAATTACGGCGTTTGGCAGAAAAAATCGATGTATGGGCGCGAATATATGGGCGTGATGCGCACAACGCTTCTTATAAACCCGCGCGGCGAGATAGAAAAACGCTGGGATAAAGTCAAGGTAAGCGGCCACGTGCAAGAAGTTAAAAACGAATTGCAAGCGCGGCAAAAAGCAAAGTTTTAATAAAATAGCGGGCGGTTTGTGGCGGGGGGCGCCAGATCCGCGTGGTAAAATCTCAAAGAAAGCACAAAGTGGAAGAAGAAGAAAAAACAACCGTTCCCGATTACACTTATTTGCTCGATATGGACGTGGAGCTTGTGGCGGATCTAGGGCAAACAAACTCAAGCTTAAGAGAGATCCTATCCCTAGAAAAGGGCTCTGTGATAGATCTTGAAAAGCCAGCCGGCGAGTCTGTGGAAGTGTATATTAATAAACGTATTATCGGCAAGGGCGAAGTGATGGTGTTTGAAAAAAACCTAGCGATCCGCATTAACGAGATATTAGACTCAAACGCCGTGCTGTATTTCTTTGCCAAAGAAAAACAATGAAAAAACTGTTGATATTTTTCGCCGCTTGCGCCCTAGCCACCCTAAACGCCGCTAGGATAGTCGATATAAACACCTACACAAACAAAGACTATACAGACGTCGTTTTTTCACTAAGCGCGCCGTATGAGCCAGACGTTACAATGAGCAACATCGACCTAAAGCGCTTCATTTTGCTAAAGGGCTTGCATTTTAATAAAGAAAAGCAAATAGGCAAAGCAAGCAAGCGCTACGAATACATCAAGATCTACCCGCGCACAAAGGCGGTGCTAATAGAAATACGCGAGAAAAAAGACCGGCTAGACTTCAAGATCTTAGGCTCAAAAGACAAGTATTCCATTAAGCTTAGGATCCTAGACCAAAAACCCGTGCAGCTTGCCAGCCCGCCAAAGGAGCAAATGCTAGCGTCTGACATACCAGATTTGCAAGATGAATATTTGATTGCCTTTGCCTTTGTGGCGTTTTTTATTTTGATTTGGATCTTGGCTAAGATCTTTGGTAACAAAGACGACATCGTCGAAGATCCTTACACAGTAAAAGTAGAGATCCAAAAAAAGATAGACAACCAAAATAAAATCATAAAAGTAAGCTTTGCAAAGACAAACTACATAATGTTAATCGGGCAAAACAACATCTTGCTGGATAAATACACAGACAGCCCAAAAACTTACGATGACGTTATAAAAGCTGCGTCAAAATAGTATTTTTTTGATAGAATGCAAAGTTATTCTTAAGATTTTGCATTAATGTAAAGATCTTACCAAAGGAGAAAAAATGGCGACTTTTACCATTACAGACGACACAACAGGCAAATCCGCGCAATTCGCGGTCAAAGAATCGACGCTTGGCGCAAACGTGCTGGATATTTCACCCTTATACAAGGAGTTTGGAATTTACACGTATGATAACGGGCTTGGCGTAACGGGCAGTTGCGAGTCCGCTATTACCTACATCGACGGTGCAAAGGGCGAGCTGCTATACAGGGGCTACCCGATAGAAGAGCTAGCGCAACACAAAAATTATGTAGAAGTAATCCACCTGATCCTAACCGGCGAGCTCCCAACCAAAGAGCAATACACGGTTTTTGAAAAGGATATGCGCCTAAAACGCTTCCCGCACGAGGGCATTAAAAATATTTTCAAGGCCTTTCCGGACAACGCGCACCCGATGGCAATAATTTCATCGGCGGTTTCTGCGCTTAGCGCCTTTCACCATCAGCATTTAAACGTCTTGACAAACGAAGAATACCTAAGTATGGCGCAACGCATTATCGCCAAAATGCCGACGATTGCCGCCTACGCCTACCGCCATTTGATGGGCTACCCGATTATTTTCCCTGATATGGACCGCTACTACACGGAGAATTTTTTGTATATGATGCGCGCTTTCCCAACGGGCAAAACGGAGATCAAAGACGTAGAAGTTAGGTGTATGGACGCCATTTTCATTCTGCACGCCGACCACGAGCAAAACGCCTCCACGACGACGGTTAGGGCGGTTGGCTCAACGAGCGCGCACCCATACGCGGCAATAGGTGCGGGGATCAACGCGCTTTGGGGCAAGGCGCACGGCGGCGCGAACGAAGAAGTCATCGAACAGCTAGAAATGATAGGCGACCCAAGCAACGTAGAAAAATTCATCGCCCGCGCTAAAGATCCAAACGATAGCTTCCGCCTAATGGGCTTTGGGCACCGCATTTACAAAAATTTTGACCCCCGCGCGCAGGTGCTGAAAAAATTGCGCGATGAATTGCGCGACGAGCTAGGCATCAATTCAAAACTCATCGAAATTGCGAACAAAATCGAAGAAATTGCCTTAACAGACGAATACTTCATTCAAAGAAATCTCTACCCAAACATTGATTTTTACTCAGGCACAATCTTTGAAGCGCTCGGGATCAAAAAGCAAATGTTTACCCCGATTTTTGTCATCGGTAGAACCGTTGGCTGGGTGGCGCAACTTATGGAGCAACGCCGCGATCCAAACGCAAGAATAATAAGACCACGCCAAAACTACATCGGGCTTACAAAGCGCCACATAGAGTAATCGCGGCAATCGCCGCGACCTTTGCGGCGAGAGATCTTTGGCAAAACCTGTGTGCTACACGGGATAAATTATGCGATTTGGATTGTTTTGGCATTAAGCCTTTTTAAAACGCTTGAAAACTTTACGCGCTGTAAATTTTTGCGTTTTTAATTCAAAATTGCAAGCTGGAATAAATTATGCAGTTTGAATTATCTTGGCATTTTGAAGCCGTTTGAAACACTTGCAAATTTTGCACGCTGTGATCTTTTTACGTTTTCTGCTTCAAAATTGCAAGCGGTTGGTGCTATGCTTTTGCCAACTAGGATCCGTTCAAGCTAGATCCCCCCAGCGCATAGATCTAACTCTTTTCTTTGCGTCTCTTGTAATTAAGCGCCTCGCTTAAGCTCGCTAACACTTCAAGCGTTAGCGCCAAAGATTTGCCCCAGCTTGCGTGCGACTTAGGATCTTGCAAGATCTATCGCCCACGTAAAATCTTATATCAGCGCAAAATCTTGACGTACCGGCCATTGCTTAACACTAGGATCCAAACCAAGCCTGCCATCTACACTAAGATCTTGACCTCCGCCCCGCGTCAGTGCCAGCACACACAAACAGCTTAGAACTAGCGCCAACAATCAAGATCTGCATAACACTGACAGTGCGGCAAGATCCGTGCAAGATCTCCAGAAGTGCAAATCTGCAAGCGCTTCTAAACTCGTGCGGCTTTCGTTTTAAGCCAAAGCTTATGATAGCGCTTGTTTTTCACAAATGGCACGCGAGAAATTCTTTGCGTGCCGCGGCTTTACAAGTTTTGCGCCTACACTAGCCGTTTGCAATTTTTAAGCAAAAACGCAAAAACTTGCCACACGCAAAAGTTTGCAAACGTTTTAAAAGATTTAAAAGACCTTAAAAAATGCCAAATAATTCAAGCCGCCCAAAACGCCCTAGCCATCACAAGATCCAAAAACATCACAAAAACAAAAAGCATTAAAAGCGCGTGCCAAGGATCTTTAAATTTTGCAAAGCACCAATCAAAACGCAAATAAGTCAAATCGCACAAAGTGCTTGCGAAATTCAAGCCAAGCGGGCAAAAGGTAGAACCGCAAATCTACCAACCCGAAAGCAAAATAAAAGCGCTAGCGACTAAGCCCTAAACGTGATAATTCGGGGCTTCTTTTGTGATAATCACATCGTGGACGTGAGATTCTTTAAGCCCGGCGGAGGTAATCTCTACAAATTCCGCTTTTTCTTGAAACTCTTCTATATTCGCCGCGCCGACGTAACCCATTGAAGATCTTAAGCCACCGATTAGCTGAAACACCACGTCCGCAATCTTCCCCCTGTATGGCACCCTGCCCTCAATGCCTTCTGGGACAAGCTTTTCAACCGCCGTGCCTTCTTGAAAGTATCTGTCGTTGCTGCCACGCTTCATCGCGCCAAGGCTCCCCATACCGCGATAGTTCTTATACTGCCTGCCTTGGAACATAATCGTTTCGCCCGGGGATTCTTCCGTGCCGGCTAGCAAAGATCCAATCATCACGCAACTAGCGCCGACGGCTAAAGCTTTTGCGATGTCGCCAGAATATTTAATGCCACCGTCTGCTACAACCGGAATTCCGTATTTTTTTGCTTCTTGCGCGCACTCGTCAATCGCTGAGATCTGCGGCACGCCAACGCCCGCAACCATTCTAGTGGTGCAAATGCTGCCCGGCCCTATACCAACCTTTACGCCGTCTGCGCCGGCTGCGGCTAGATCCCTAACAGCTTCTGCGGTTGCAACGTTGCCGGCTAAAACATCAACGGCAAAATTTTTCTTAATTTCTCGTATCGTATCGGCAATAGCCCTGTTATGCCCGTGCGCGGAGTCAAGCACCAGCACATCAACGCCCGCATCAACAAGCGCCTTTGCGCGCTCTAGCTGATGAACGCCAATCGCCGCGCCCACGCGCAACCTGCCAAAATCGTCCTTATTTGCGTTTGGATACTCGCGCTTTTTCTTGATATCTTTAATGGTAATGAGCCCTTTTAGGTAGCCCTCATTGTCAATAATAGGAAGTTTTTCTATCTTATTTAGGTGCATTATTGCCGCTGCTTCGTCAAGATCCGTGCCCTGCTTTGCGGTAATAAGCGGCATTTTTGTCATCAGCTCGCCGACTTTTTTCGTCATATCAACGTTAAATCTAAGATCCCTGTTTGTCAAAATGCCTATCAATTTGTCGTAATCGTCAATAACCGGCAACCCAGAGATCCGATACTCTTCCATTATTTCAAGCGCTTCTTTCACGTCGGCTTCTGGCTTTACATACACCGGATCTATGATGATCCCGCTCTCGCTTTTTTTAACCTTTTTAACTTCTAGCGCCTGATGTTCGGCGTCCATATTTTTGTGGATGATCCCTATGCCGCCAAGCCGCGCCATTGCAATGGCCGCCTTGTATTCTGTGACGGTATCCATCGCCGCGGACACAAGGGGCGTCGATAAAAAAATATTTTTCGTGATCTTAGATCTTATATCCACTTCTCTCGGCAAAACGGTGGATTCTTTAGGCACCAAAAGGACGTCGTCAAAGGTGTAAGCTCGTTTTCGTATTTTCATCATCTGCCTTCTTTAATGGTTTTTTCCAAGCTAAGCGCAAGATCAAACAAGGTCTGCTCGTCAAAAGCGCGCGTGATAATCTGCCCGCCGATTGGCAAACCGCCGGCGCCCTTACCAATTGGCAAAGAAATAGCCGGCAAGCCCGCTAAATTAACGCTTATTGTAAAAATATCGTTTAAATACATCTCAAGCGGCGTGCTCTTTGCGCCAAACTCAAACGCCACAGACGGTGTAACCGGCGCAAAAATCGCGTCTGCTTGGCTAAAAAGCTCTTCATATTCTTTCTTAATCAAAGATCTAACCCTGCTAGCCTTTTTGTAGTAGGCGTCAAAGTAGCCCGATGAAAGCACAAACGTCCCCAGCAAGATCCGCCTTTTTACTTCATCGCCAAAGCCTTGGCTTCTTGTGTCAAAATACATCTGTTTTAGGTTTTCGCCACTTGCTCTGCTGCCATAGCGCACGCCGTCAAAGCGCGCTAAATTGGCGCTAGCCTCTGCCGTTGCCAAAATATAATAAACGGCAACGTGGTATTTTGTGTTACTCATCGCGCGCCTAATCACCGTATGCCCGGCGCTCTCTAGGGCCCCTACCGCATTTTCAAGCGCCGCTTTAACATCGCTTGAGCACTCGTCAATAAAATTTTGCGGAACAATGACTTTTAGCTTTCTAGCAGGATTTAAGCGCGCGGCAACCGGCGCGGCGGCAAGATCTGAACTCGTGGCGTCCTTTGAATCCCAGCCGGCTAGCATATCGTATAAAATAGCGGCGTCTTCAACCGTCTGCGTGATTGGCCCTATCTGATCTAGGCTCGATGAAAATGCCGTAAGCCCATAGCGTGAAACGCGTGAATACGTCGGCTTCATACCAACGCAACCGCAAAACGCCGCCGGCTGACGAATGCTCCCGCCCGTGTCGCTCCCAAGTGCGGCAATGGCAAGCCCAGCCGCAACAGCCGCCGCGCTCCCGCCGCTAGATCCACCCGGCACGCAAGAGTGGTTATGTGGGTTAAGCGTCTTGCCGTAAAAGCTCGTTTCAGTTGAGCTACCCATTGCAAACTCGTCCATATTCGCGCGCCCCATAGGCTCTAGCCCCGCAAGGCGCAATTTTTCTATCACGGTGGCGTCGTATGGCGATTTGTAGCCTTGTAAGATCTTGCTGCAACACGTTAGATCCTGCCCCCTAACGGCGATGTTATCTTTAATCAAAATAGGCACCACGCCCTTTGGCGGCTGCACCTGCTCGCCCTTTAGCTGCTCAACGTAAGCACCGATTTCTCGCGCGCTGTCTATTTTTTGCGCAAGATCTTGCGCTAGCTGTGTTTTTTCATCTTTGGAAAGGGATAACGCTTCTTTTAGAGTAATCAAAAAATAGCCTTTTTTTAAGGCGGATTATAACAAAGTCAAGTTTTAATTTTTACGCCAGCAAGGGCGTTTTGCGCCCCAAGAGCGCAATTTGCCTAAAGATCCAAGGGCGCTTACTTTACTTGGCGTCCTTGTTTTCATCAACGATAGTGATCTTGCGCGAGCTAGCGGGGATAACCGCCTTAGACGAATGCACCGCGCCAAACTCGTTGGACTTAGAAAGCCGCTCCTTTAGGCTTTGCACTTCGTTTTCTAGCTCTTGGATCTGGCGCTTTAAATTCAGCACCACATCAACGCCGGCTAAATTCACGCCAAGATCTCTCGTTAGGTTTAGAATGGTCTTGATGTCGTCAATGTCGCGCTGAGAGTAAAGCCTGATTTTGCCATCGCTCCTAGAGGGGCAAACAAGCCCTTCGCGCTCGTATTGGCGCAGGGTTTGCGGATGGACTTCAAGCACCTTAGAAACAACGCTTATCATATAAACCGGCTCGTCGTAACTATGCATTTTGTCTCCTAATCGGGCAATTTTTCAAGCGCTTTTAGCAGGCTTGCGTCAAGGCTTGAGATCTCCGGCAGCACAACGTTTGCGCGCAGGTAGAGATCCCCGCGCACGGACGTTTTTCTATTTAGCATACCCTTTTCGCGCAGCCTGAACTTTTGCAGCGGCTTCGTGCCCTTTGGAATGGTGAGCGTAACGGTTTTGTCGATTGTTTCCACATCGACCTTCCCGCCAAAAATCGCGCGCTTTAGGCTAATGTTAAAATCTTTGATAAGGTCGTCGCCGTCTAGCTCGTATTGGCTTGATGGCTCGACTTCTAGTTTTAGATACAGATCCCCCGTAACGCCGGCGCTACTTCTACCTTTGCCTTTAATTCTAAGCTTTTCGCCATTTCGCACGCCTTGCGGGATCTTTACCTTAAAGCTCTCGGCGCCATAGCTGACCGTCTTTTGCGCGCCTAAAACCGCGTCTAAAAAGCTTATTTTAATGCTTGAATTTACGTCAAGATCCGCCGCGCCGGCGCCAGAAAAGTTAAAATCCCTAGAAAATTGCGACCCGCCAAAGCCGCTTTTTTGAAAGCCACCAAAACCGCCAAAGCCCCCGCCGCCAAAAATCGAGCGCAAGATCTCGTTAAGATCCAC
>CAUTXO010000057.1:0-10284 GCA_963542625.1 uncultured Helicobacteraceae bacterium
CATACAACAAAAACAGCCTAAGCCGCACGGCTGTGAATTGGTGGATTATTGACGCGCCAACGACTAGAGTGGCAACAGGAGACATCAAAACGCCAAATGCCGCCTTTGCAGCACAGAGTGAGGGCGTCCAGGAAGACGAAGACGGCAGAAATTACCAGCAGGTGCAATTTGAGCGCGGCGGTCAGATCCCATCAAAGCTAAAAGCAGAGATTGACCTAAGTAGCGCAGGTGCAAACAAGCCGTATCTCTTTTACCACCCATACTCAAACGCTTCAAAAGTGGTGTTTTTCTTGGATTTTAGAAACGCAAATGCCAAAGACTCAGGCGGCGACATCGTAACAAACAAAAAACCCGCCACAACTCGTGGCTTCAATAGGCTCGGCGAGTAATCGCACCCACTAACTTTCCAGGCTTGGCTTCCCAAGCCTGGTTTTTAATTTTCACAACGTCACAAATCAATTTTTCAAGTCACTAAACCATCAACAATACAACCAAGATCTCATAGATCTAGGCACTAGCCCCAAGCCATTTTTCACATTCTGTTATAATATATACACTAAAAACATCAATATTTATTGTTGTGTAATCTAAATATAAGCTTTTTTATATAAAATATAAACTTTTATATAAAAGGATCAAGATGAAAGGACTACTTAGGGCCTTTTTAGTTTGCCTTGCGCTTTGCACGGATCTTGGCTTGAGTAAAACTCAACTTCAGGTAAAGCACATTCCATCGCAAGATCATAAACCACCAAAGCAGGTTGGGGTTTGTGTAGATAGATCCTGCTAGATCTTGACAGATCTTTATTTGCTGTGCGTATAAATAGTGGATTTTGGGAATTACTAAGATCTTAAAGGCTTTTTGTTTAAATTTTAAAAAACGCCAGAGTTTGATTTTTTGCTTTTTAAGATGTTGCTTGATAATGTATCTTGAATTGCTTTTTTGCGGGCATTTGTAGCCCCTATGCAATTAAAATATTTTAAGATCTATTGGCGCTAACCACTAAAGTAGCAAATTTCAGCTGCTGGCAAGTATATAAAAAGCGTAAGCGACACATATGTGGTTTTGGTGCTTGAATTCACAAGCAAACTTGAAACACTGGCTGTGGCGGAATATTGAGCTAGTTTGAGACGTTGTTTATTGTGTTAGTTGGGCTTTATGGATTGCTTGGAGCTTGTGTTTTTGTTGTGTTATGTGGGTGTGGGTTTTAAGGTGGTAAGGTTTAAGGCGGGATAGATGTATAGCAAGCCGCTTGGATCTTGCTGGGTGGTTGCGTTAAGGTAAGTATGTTTTGTGTGGGTGGATTGGTGCGTGGGGTTTTAGATCTTGTTGTGGTTGGTGGCTTGAATTTGGGGATCTTGTAATGGCACGTGGGTGTGGAGCCTATGGATTTTGGTGTGTGAGTAGCGGATTTAGATCTTTGTGTGTGGGGGGGGGGTAGATTTTACGCGCTATTTGTTCGTTGCAGGGTTGCTTACGGGGCATTTGTCGCGCAGCTTGTGCGTTTCATTATGTATGATCTGGTGGGTGTCGGTTTAGATCTTTGCGTGCTGTCTTGCTAGCCAGCAGGGTGTTTAGTATAAGGCAACTGCGCGCTACGGGCGAGAGACGGCAATGGCAGACTAACAGGCAATAACTGACAAGCTAGGCTGCAAGCAACGGCTGGTGAGCAAGTGCGCGCCGTGTTATCTGTAGATTACCCGTTCTTGCCTTGTCGGCTGTGTGTTTGCAGTGATTATCTGCTGCTTGCTGTTTATTCGTTGTGGGTTTGCTTGCTGGGCATTTGTTGCGTGGCTTGTGCGTTTATCGTGTGTGGATCTGGTGTGGCGGTAGATAAAACTTTACGTGCTTGGTGCGTGAGAGCTTAGATCTTGCTGTGCTGTTGGCTTGTTGATCTTGCGTGCGGGCAGGCAAGACAGCGATGGCGGACAAGCAACGGCAAGAACTGGCGCTCGGACGGCTTGGTGCGTGAGATCTTATATCTTGCGGGTGGCTGGTGCATTAGATCTTGCCCTGCTGTAAGCTTGTTGATCTTGCGTGAGTGTGCGGACAGGCAAGACGGCAACGACGATAGGCAAGCAAAGCGGCGGGCGTGGGTGCAAGTAAGAGACGGCAAGCAAGTAAGCGCGTGCTGTGTTGTCTGTAGATTGCCCGCTATTGTCTTGTTGGCTGTGTGTTTGCAGTGATTATCTGCTGTTTGCTGTTTGTTCGTTGTGGGTTTGCTTACTGGGCTTTTGTTGCGCGGCTTGTGCGTTTATCGTGCGTGGGGCTGGTGTGGTGGTAGCTTAAAACTTTACGTGCTTGGTGCGTGAGAGCTTAGATCTTACGGGTGGCAGGTGCAGGCAAAGCCAAGCGGCGGGCTTAGATCTTACGTGCGGGCGGGCAAGTCAAGCGGGTTGCGGGCACAAGCAAGTAACAGGCAAAGCGGCGGGGGTGGCAAGTCAAGCTGCAAGCAACTAGCGAGCTGGTAAGAAAAGCCACTGGCGGGCGATGGCAAGTCAAATTGGGCGTGGGTGCAAGCAACGGCTGGCTTGCAAGCCCGCGCGCATTGTTATTTCATCAAGACTACTTTACCGTTATTATTTCGCCAAGATTACTTCACTGTGATTATTTTGCCGTGATACTTTACCAAGCTTATTTCGCCAAAATCACTTCACCAAAGTGGCTAAGCCGTCGCTACCTAGCAAATGAAAATTTAGATACTTGTAAATGTCGTCGCGCTTTTGCGGCGTGATTTTTTTCGGCACCATATCAATGTATTCTTCAGGCGTTGGTAGGCGTCCAAGCAAGGCGCACAACGCGGCAACTTCGGCAGAGCCTAGATAAACCTTAGAGTCCTTGCCTAGCCTGTTGTCAAAGTTGCGCGTGCTTGTTGAAAATACGACCGCGCCCTTTGATACATTGGCTTGGTTGCCCATACAAAGCGAGCAGCCGGGTATCTCCATTCGCGCCCCCGCTAGCCCAAAAATCGAGTAATAGCCCTCTTCCATCAGCTGCCTTGCGTCCATTTTGGTTGGCGGCGCAATCCAAAGCTTTGCAGGCACTGCGCCCTCACCCTTTAAGATCTCGCCCAAAGCCCTAAAAAGCCCGATGTTTGTCATACAAGATCCAACAAACACTTCGTCAATTTTCTTTGGGCGCTTTTCATCGGCTAAGATCTCGCTCAAAAACGCCACGTCGTCTGGGTCGTTAGGGCAGGCTAAAATCGGCTCTTTTATTGTGTTTAGGTCGATGTCAATCACCGCCGCATACTCAGCGTCCGCGTCGGCTTCAAGCAGCACGGGGTTTTTGATCCACTCGCGCATTTTTTCAGCCCGTCTGGCTAGTGTGCGCCTATCTTCGTAGCCATTTTCTATCATCTTTTCAATGAGCGCGATATTGGAGCTTAGATACTCGATGATTGGCTCTTTGTTTAGCTTGATGGCGCAAGCCGCGGCGGATCTCTCAGCACTTGCGTCGCTTAGCTCAAAGGCTTGCTCTACTTTCAAGTTTTCAAGCCCTTCTATTTCTATGATCTTGCCTGCAAAAATGTTCTTTTTGTTTTGTTTTGGGACGGTTAGCAAGCCCTTTTTGATGGCAAAAAGCGGGATTGCATTGACAAGATCTCTTAGCGTTATGCCCGGTTGCAATTCGCCGCTAAAGCGCACCAGCACAGACTCTGGCATAGTTAGCGGCATAGCGCCCGTAACGCCCGCAAACGCCACGAGCCCGCTTCCTGCTGGAAAAGAGATTCCGATAGGAAAGCGCGTGTGAGAATCCCCGCCCGTGCCGACCGTATCTGGCAGACAAAGGCGGTTTAGCCAAGAGTGAATGACGCCATCGCCCGCACGTAGCGCCACGCCCCCGCGCGAATTGATAAACGCGGGCAGGGTGTGCTGCAGCACGATGTCTGAGGGCTTTGGATACGCCGCCGTGTGGCAAAAGGACTGCATAAACATATCAGCGCCAAAGCTAAGCGCGGCTAGCTCTTTGATTTCATCGCGCGTCATTGGCCCTGTGGTATCTTGGCTGCCAACGGTTGTGGTAACGGGCTCAACATACATTCCGGGTTTTACGCCCGCAAGCCCGCACGCGCGCCCGACCATTTTTTGCGCTTGCGTGTAGCCACTTGGTCGCGTCTGCGGCTGCTTTGGCGCGATGAAAACGTCGCTTGGCGCAAGCCCTAGGCTCTCCCTAGCCTTTGCCGTTAGCGCCTTGCCGACGATGAGCGGAATTCGCCCGCCCGCGCGCATTTCATCGGCGATGGTATTTGGCGAGAGCTCAAAGCGCGAAACGACCTCGCCGCCTTTTAAAATAACGCCCTCATAAGGCTTTAGCACTATTTCATCGCCCGTTTCTAGCTTATCCACGTTTGCAACGACAGGAAGACAGCCTGAATCTTCAGCGGTGTTGAAAAATATCGGCGCGATGATAGATCCGATGACGACCCCGCCCGTTCGCTTATTTGGAATGCCTTCTATGTCTGTCCCCATATGCCATTGCACGGAATTCACGCCTGATTTTCTAGAGCTACCGGTGCCCACAACATCGCCAACGTAGCAAAGCGGGTTGCCCTTTTGCTTTAGATCTTGCATTGCTTCAAGCGGGCGCGGCATTCTAGATTGCAGCATTGCCGTAGCGTGCAGCGGAATATCAGAGCGCGTAAAAGCCACGCTAGCGGGTGAGAGATCATCGGTGTTTGTTTCGCCGGGGATCTTATAGACGGTGAGCTTTAGCTCATCTGGCAGGGGCTTTTTTGCCAAAAACCACTCGGCGTTTGCCCACGAAAGGATCAGATCCTTAGCGTAAGGGTTGCCGTTAGCGGCTAGATCTTTGACGTCGTTAAAATAATCGTAAATCAAAATGATGTTTTTTAGCTCATTTAGGGCGGCTTTTGCCACGCTTTCTTCTAATTTTAGCGCTTCTATGAGTGGCAAAACATTGTAGCCGCCTAGCATTTTGCCTAAGATCTTGACGGCTTCTTGCTTAGAAATTGCAGGCGTGGCGACCTTGCCTTGCACGATGTCATTTAAAAACGCCGCCTTTACGTAAGCCGCTTCATCAACGCCTGGATTAACCCTTGAGCGCAAAAGCTCTACAAGATCCGCATTTTGCGGCTCTTGCTTGATTAGCTCCACAAGCTCGGCTGTTTGTTTTGCGTTTAGCGCCAGCGGCGGAATGCCCTGCGCCTGCCTTTCTGCGACGTGTTTTTGATAATCTTGCAAAAAACTCATTGGCCTGCCTTTTTGTGATTTTTAGGCGCAAGAGTAGCAAATTAACACAAAAATTAATATAAGGGCTTAAAGAATGGTTTAAATTTTTGCTCGGATCTTGCCGCTAAAAGGGTTTTTTCACATCGGGAATAAGTTGTGAATAACTGGCAAAAAAAGCCTTAAATTTGCAAGTGATTTGTGCCACCGCCTTGCAAAAATTTGCGCCTATTTTAATAGAAACTCCTTGTAAAGCTCCTTGCTGTGCGCCTTTGGGCTAGTATAAAAATTTTCTTTTATTTTTAGCGTGTAATTTGCCGGATCTTTTTTTTGCGTGTATGCGCTGATGATCTCAGCGCTCAAGCGCTCATCGTTTAGGCTCGCGGTTTTAGAAAGCAATGCCACCGCGCCGATGGCATTTGGCGGTTGCAAAATAAGCTCGTATTTGCTAAAGATCTGCGCGCGCTCTAAAAACACGGCGTTTTCGCTCTCGTTTCTTGCGATGACAAGCTTTGCGCCGCCTGGCAAGCGAAAATGCCTGCCGTATTTTAAGACGATGGCGTCTTCTTTTTTGTAGGCGTCGTGGCTTAGGAGATCTAGCATTTTTGTTTTGAAAAATTTATCCGTTAGCAAGCAGCCGCCTGCGGGCGTTTCATACGATGAGATCCCAAAGCGCGCGGCAAGCTCCATTTGCGGCTTGCGGTCGCGCCCTGAAAGCGCTAGAAGCCTTTGCCTATCCACCCAGCCGCGTTGCTCTGGCAGGCTTGGCGCTAAGAGTTTGGCGCTTAGCGGGCGCAGGATCAAATCCCCGCCGCCGCTAAGTTTTGCCACGCAACCAAGCGCGTTTTTGTTTTGGCTCATCGGGCGCTGGGCTAGCACTTCTCCGCTGATGACAAAGCTAGCGCCCCGCTCGCCTAGCATTGACAGCGCCGTTTTAAACATAAATCCGTGGCAGTCAATGCAGGGGTTAAACGCTTTGCCGTAGCCATAGCGCGGGGAAAATAGGACGTTTTTTTCGTAAGCGTCTTGAATATCCACGCTCTCAAAATCAGCGCCAACGCCCGCCGCGGCGGCTTTCATTTGCGCGCGCTTGTCGGTTTTTGCAAAGCCAAAGTCAAAGTTAAGCGCTAGCACGTCAATGCCTTGATCTGTTATCAATTTACACGCTAGCAGGCTATCCAAACCGCCGCTAAAAAGAGCCAGAGCTTTCAAAATCGTCCTTAAAATTTTCTGTGTATAATAGACAATTTTTATTAAACCAGCGCCGCCAAAAAGAGCCACAGATGAAGAAAATTTTGCTTATTTTGCTCGCTTTTTCTTGCGCTTTTAGTGCAAAATTGCGCCTTGCAAACGCCTATGAAGATCTAAGCCCCCTTTGCGCCAAAACGGCTAAGGATCTTGATATGACGCTCTTTAGCCCGTCTAAGATCTACAAAGATAACGGCGCGCTTTTGGGGCTTATCCACGCTAGGATAGATCTTGCGCTACTTCGGCGCGATTTTTTAAGCGGCGGCTTTGATGATGAGTTTTTGCAGGCTAGGGGCTTTTGGATCTTAGCAAGCGGCAAAACGTATATTTTGCTTGCTGCGAGCACGCTAAAACCCAAGCTAGCAAAGGAAAAATTAGAAAAATTAAAAACCCTAATGAAGGATTTGCCGTGAAAAAATTACTTGCTCTTGCCCTGCTTGCCGCGCTTTTTGCTTCTTGCGCCGCGCGGGAGGCGATAGACTACGAAAAAATCAGAAGCGATTCGCAAAAAGCCAACGATGAACTTGACCGCTACTAGGCTTGCTAGGCTTTTTTTGCCCGCGTTTGGCGCGCTTGCGGCCTTGACGTTTAATTCTTGCGTGTTTAAAAACGAGTGCGGGTATTCAAGCAGGCTTTACAACGACTGCCGCGAGTATTACGACCTAATGGGCGTGTATCACAAGGAATGCGAAGCAAACGACATCTCAAACGATTGCGCGCCGCAAGATGGCGCAGGCGAGCAGGAATGCCTAAATTGCAACTAGATCTTGTGCTAAAGGAAAGGGAGCGCATTTTACGCAAAAACTACGGCGCGCTGCTGGATAGAATAAACGCCATTGACACCCCTTGCCGCGTGGAGTATAAAGACGCCATTACTATTAGCGCGGATCTTAGCTTGGATCTTGGCGCAGGCAGCGCGGCGGATCTTGGCAGAGATCTTGGCGCAGATCCTAGCTTAGATCTTAGTAAGGATCTTAACAAGGGGCAGGGCGGAGATCTTAGCTCAGATCTTAGTAAGGATCGTGGCGCTGATCCTAGCAAGGATCTTAGCCCCCGCCCCGCGCCAAACTACGAAGATCTAGCCCTAGCGCTCAAGCCTTGGCGCAAAGGACCATTTAGCGTGTTTTCTTGCTACATAGACAGCGAGTGGAACAGCAGCATAAAATTTGACATCATCAAAGAACACCTAGACGTGCGCGGCAAAAGGGTCATAGACATCGGCTGCAACAACGGCTACTACCTTTTCCGTATGCTTGGCTTTGGTGCGTGCAGCCTAACGGGCTTTGACCCATCGCTAAACGCGTATTTGCAATTTTTATTCATCGACCGCTTTGTGCATTCTGGCATAGATTATAAGCTGCTTGGCGTCGAGCATTTAGACGACTTTGGCGAGAAGTTTGACGTGCTGCTTTTTCTTGGCGTGCTCTACCACAGGAGCGACCCAATCAGCGCACTTAAAACCTTGCGCCGCGCAATGGCTAGTGGGGCTTACGCGATTTTAGATTGTCTAATAATAGAAGGTGAGGGCGAGACCTGCCTTTGCCCGGCTAGATCTTACGCCAAGATGAAAAACGTGTATTTTATCCCCACCCTAGCCACGCTAAAAAACTGGCTTTTGCGCGCGGGTTTTACGCAGATTACGCACATTAAGACGCTCAAAACCAGCACGGGGGAGCAGCGCAAAACGCGGTGGATAGATAGCCTAAGCCTAGCGGATTTTCTGGACCCGCACGATGATAGCAAAACGGTAGAAGGCTATAATGCGCCCGTGAGAGTTTATTTAAAGGTGAGTTAATGGCTGATGATGAAAACTTTGCAGAAGAAGTAGAGCCAGACCCCGCGGAGTATAAAGATACCGCGCCAAATCCAGAGCAGCTAAAAAGCTCTGCGCTCATCAATCAAAGCATCGTCGGGCTTTTAGAGGAGATTGCGCCGGGCGAGGCGACGGTCAAGCTCATTTGCACGGACGATATGGTTGCCGACCAAAAGGGGCTCATTCACACGGGCTTTATGTTTAACAGCGCCAATTACGCCGCGCTCCTTGCCATAAACGAGCCAAATGCGATAACGATTGTTTCTAAGGCGAACTTTTTGCTGCCAGCGGTTTTGGACGATGAGATAATTTTCAAAGCGCACGCGATGCAAACGGAGTCGCGCAAACGCGTTGTGCGCGTCGATGGCTTCTTGCGCGATAACAAGATCTTTGAAGCGGAGTTTTCCATCGTTGTGATGGATAGGCATATTTTGGGAATGAATTTATCGGGGATCTAAGCGCGCGTTTGGATCTTGACGCGCGCTAGATCTTGCCCGTTAGATCTTTGCCCGCACTAGATCTTTGCGCCACCAGCTTGGCTTAAGATCTTGGCTTAGATCTTGCCCGCTGGATCTAAAGCGCTGGTTAGATCTTGTATTTTTTTTCTTTTTGGGGGAAAGGGGGAGAAGCTTGCGAAGCTAGCACGCTTTTATTATTTTTTATTTCTCAAAGGGGAAAGGGGCTTGAATTGCTACGTCACGGCTCCCGTTCCCCTTTGGATCCCCAACCCCCGCCGCCGCTTTTCAAAGGTGCACAGCTAAAGCTGTGCGAATTAGAAAAAAACTGCATATGCTTTGCATATGCCCCTTAAGAAGCGTGCTGGGGTTTAGGGGTTCTAGGGGGAAAGGGGGTGGCTCGCAACTTGACCCCCTTTCCCCCTAAGAAGAAGAATAAAAGCGCCAAAGGCGCACCATAAAAGCAAAAAAGAAAAAATACAAGCATTAGATTAACCCTAGATCTAACTAGCAGATCCTAGTCAAGATCCATTCCCCCCTAATTTAAAAAACAAAGCGCGATAGCGCACCATAAAAACAAGAAGCACACGACAAAACGCGTGCTAGATCTAGCACAGATCTTGCCAGCGCTTAGATCTTATGGCTTGCTTGGCGCTTGGCGCGTTTGGCGTAGGTCTTAAGCCAAAGTCTTGTTCGCCAGCACCGCGCCACGGCGCAAAACTTAAGCTTTTGCGCGCTAAAATCCGCGCTCGGCATAGCGGATGATTGCTAAATTTTAGAGGAAAGTCCGGGCTGCGGGGCAGGGATTCCATCTAACAGATGGCTGAAGTAATTCAAGGGAAAGTGCAACAGAAAGCAAACCGCTCAAGGGCGAGCAAGGGTGAAACGGCGAGGTAAGAGCTCACCACCGCTTAAAGCAATTTAGGCGGTTGCAAACCCAATCCGCAGCAAAAAGCAACGGTTTATGCCCCATTTAATGCTTTGCTTAAGCCTTGTCGCGAGACATTGTGCGAGATAAATAATCATCTAAGACAAAACCCGGCTTACAGCTATGCCGCCTAAATTCAGTGCCACTTACCACGCGGGCTTTGGTGCTAGTCCGCGCGTCTAGGCTCTTGGCTAGGCACTTTGCGCGCTTTTGCCTTGCGCGATTAGCTGGTGTAGCATTAGCAGCGTTGCTAGGAAATTCAGCATATAAAAAGACATCATCAGCCTAAACCACATCACCGGAAACAAAACAAAATGGCACGCCATATACGCAAAAACCGTGAATACGATTATCCCCGCCGCGCGCGCATTTGCAACGCCAAGCTTTCTAAGTAGCGCAAGATTGAGCCCTAAAAGCAAAGCGTGGAGCGCAAAAATCCAGTCTTTTACTGTGGCTTTGAGCCCCTGCATTAGCCCGTATAGATATTGCTCTGGGCTAATGCTTAGGTTAAGATCCGCAGGGTTTGGCACTCTATCTATGAGTGTTACGTAAAAAATCGTTGCCCAGCCGTAATTACCCGTGATTTTATTAATGCCAAAATAAACGCCAAGCGTTGCGGCAAGAGACACAAGCGCGCCGCGCCTGTTTAG
>CAUTXO010000058.1:0-10004 GCA_963542625.1 uncultured Helicobacteraceae bacterium
CAAACGTGGTCAAAATGCCCGTGCGTGTTTAGCACAGCAAGCGGTCGCGGCGCGGTTTTGCCAGCGGTTATGAGTGCGGAGATGCTGTTTGGCTTAAGGTCGGTTTGTAGGCGCTGCTACGTGTGGGCGGCAGGCTAGCGTGCGTTAGCCAAGCGAGCAGGAGCTTGGGGCTTTGTAAAATTTAAGGCGCACGTTGTTTGGTAAAAGCTCTGCTTCTACGCTTACGGTGCTTGTTTCTTGCAACCTTGCTTTGATTTCTTCGGCAAGAAGGGCTTGTATTTTTTGCGCTAGATCCAAGCCTACTTTACCTTCAAGATCCGCGTCTAATTTATCCGCAAGATCTGCGCCGCTTGCCAAGCTTTCATCAAGATCTGCGCGCGCTTTTTCTACAAGATCCATTATTTTCGCGTTTATTTGCGCAACGGCTTTGACGTCGCCAAAAATTTCGCTAAGAGATGTTTGTTCTTTTTGCATTTGTTAGCCTTAATAAAATCCATATTATAGCCGCTGCAAGGGCTGCTATGATGGCTAAATAGTAGGTTTTTTGATACAGCTCGGCAAAGATCTTCTCAAGCGCGCTGCCGCCTAAAAAGCCCAAAAGCCCAAAAAAAACGCTCCAAAGCACGCTTGAAGCTAGGTTTATGATGGTAAATTTTTTAAAATCGTATTTTGAAAAGCCCATCGCGATGGGGACTATCGTCTTAAAACCGTATAAAAATTTTTGAATTACTACGACGAAATTGCCGTAACGCTTTATCAAAATGTATGCATAGGCGACCTTGCGCCTGTATTTTTTGACGTATCCGGCGACTTCTTTTTTGTAATTGCGCCCAAAATAAAACAAAAATGTATCGCCTAGAAAGTTCGCCACTCCAGCAACGGCAATGCTTAGCGCAAGATCCATCTTGCCGCTAAAAGAAAGCATCGCCGCCGCCACCAGCGCAAAAAATCCGCCACCCATCGAATACAAAAAAAGTATAATATAACCGTATGTTGATAGCTGACTAAGCAAGTCGTTCATTAAAAGCCTTAAAATTTTCGCAATCTTAGCAAAAAGGTATTTATGAAGAGTTTTCAAATTAGCGACGCCAAAGATTTCACGCGCTGCCCGGCGTTTTTTGCGGCAAAGCTCTCGCGCGCATACCTAAAGCACAAGCCGGATTTTTTTGTTTTTAGAGACAAAGCCGCTAGCTGTAAGGATCTAAGGCACATCGTTGCCTTGCTTTTAGCCATTGCGCCGCGCTATAAAATGCGATTTCTTGTCAATACGCACTACCGCCTTGCAAAAAAACCTTTAGGCGTTTGGCTAAATTCAGCACAGCACGGCAAGATCCGCACGCTAAAACAGCGCGGATTTTTTGTTGCTGTTAGCACGCACACGCCAAAGGAAGCGCAAAGGGTGCTTTTACGCGGCGCAAATTTGGCGAGCATAAGCCCGATTTTTTATTCAAAAGGCAAGCCGCCGCCTAAGACAACGCGGGTGCTAAAAGAAATAAATGCTAGAATGCGCCGCAAAATAATAGCCCTTGGCGGCATTAATAAAAATAATGTAAAAGAGCTTGGCGGGATCTACGGATACGCGGCAATTAGCTACTTTAGGTGATCTTATGGAATTTGAAGTTGTGATAGGTTTGGAAGTTCACGTGCAGTTAAACACAAGGACGAAGCTTTTTTGCTCCTGTGCTACGAGTTTTGGCGATACGCCCAACTCAAATACTTGCCCAGTTTGCTTAGGGCTACCCGGCGCCTTGCCGACGCCAAACCGCGAGGCGATTAAAAAGGCGGTGTATTTTGGTAGGGCGATCGGCGCGCAAATTAATAAGATCTCTTATTTTGACAGGAAAAATTACTTTTACCCGGATCTTCCGCTTGGGTATCAGATAAGCCAACTGCCCGTGCCGATTGTTGAAAACGGCTTTTTAAATATAGAAACAGACGGCGGTGGTGTTAAGAAAATCCGCATTGCGCGCGCTCATCTTGAGATAGACGCGGGCAAAAATATTCACGAAGCGGGCTTTAGTAAGGTGGATCTAAACCGCGCTGGGACGCCGCTTATTGAGATAGTGAGCGAGCCGGATCTGCGCTCAAGCACGGAAGCGATTGCCTACTTGAAAAAACTCCACGCGATTGTGAAATACCTAAACATCAGCGACGCCAATATGCAAGAGGGCTCCTTTAGGTGCGACGCCAACGTTTCTATCCGCCCGCGCGGCGATGAAAAACTCTACACGCGCGTGGAAATTAAAAATATCAACTCGTTTAAGTTTATTCAAAAGGCGATAGATCTTGAAGTGCAAAGGCAAAGTAGCGCGTGGCTTGACGGCATTTACGAGCGCGAAGTTTGCCAAGAAACGCGCCTTTATGATAGCGCTAAAAATCAGACAAGATCTATGCGCGGCAAGGAAGGAAGCGCGGATTATCGGTATTTTTTTGACCCAGATCTTGGCGATATTGACGCGGGCGAAGTAGAAAGCGAGCTGGGGGAAATGGTGGAGCTCCCAGATGATAAAAAGCGCCGGTATGTAAAGGATCTTGGGCTTAGCGATTACGACGCGGGCGTGATTACCGCAGATACGGAAGCCGTTTTGTTTTTTGAGAGCTTGCTAGAACACAAGGTGCAGCCTAAAAACGCCGTTACTTGGATGTGCGTTGAGCTTGCTGGGCGGTTGAATAAAGCGGGGCAAAGCTACGCTGGATCTAGCGTGGATCCTAGCGCGCTAGCCGGACTCATTGCGGCGATAGAAAACGGCACGGTTAGTAATAAAGCGGCAAAAGATGTCCTAGATCTTATGCTAGAAAAGGGCATTGGCGCGGACGCGGCGATAGAAAAACTAGGGCTAAAGCAATTAAGCAGCGAGGGCGATATACAAAAAATCATCGACGCTGTGCTAGAGCAAAACGCTCCTATGGTGCAAAAATACAAGAATGGCGAGGAAAAGCTTTTTGGGTTTTTCGTGGGGCAGGTGATGAAAGCAAGCGGCGGCAAGGCAAATCCTAAAATAGTGAATGAAAGCCTTAAAAAGAGCTTGCTTAAATAGAATATGCTAGAATTTGCGCCTTTTAAGATGATTGCAAGGTTTGGGTTGTGAAAAAAATTTTCTTTTTTTTTGTGTTTGTTTCTTTGGGTTTGTCCGTTGATTTGATTTTGGGCGCTCATTATGGGCTGGCTAAGGGCGATTTTAAATCTTACAAAACAAAATGGGAAGACGGTTTGGGCTACAAAGCCGGGCTTGATTTTTCCAATACGCGCGTGATTTTTTCCGTTGATAAGCAAGAGATCTCAAAAACAAAAGAAAGCAAGCTGCTTTCTGGCGCTTGGCACGCTATTTCTGCTCCGGATCCTTTGACTAGGGGCTTTATTGGCATAGGTTATGGCGAGATTAAGGCGCAAGACGGGGACAAAACCGCTAGCTCAAAGGCGCTTGGCTTAGAGTTTGGCTTTCTTTTAGACGAAGAAGGTAGCTTGCTGAAATATTTAGAGATGGAAATTGGCTTTAAATATTACACGGCAAAACCATTTTCAAAAAGCGATGACGCATTCCAAGTAAAGGATTATATGCTGGGTCACATAGGGCTTAGCTTGAAAATATAAAATGCAAAAAATATCAACACAAAACGCACCAAAGGCGATAGGGGCTTATTCTCAAGGTGTGATTTTTGGGAATTTGATTTTTACATCGGGGCAGATTGCGCTCACGCCGCAAATGAAAATGCAAGATGGTGGCATAGAAGCGCAAACGACGCAAGTTTTGCAAAACATCGGTGCCATTTTAAAAGAAGCCGGCGCTGGGTTTGAAAGCGTTGTAAAAACAACCGTTTTTCTAACGGATATGAGTAATTTTGAAGCCTTTAACAAGATCTATGAGGGTTTTTTTGGAGAGAACAAACCGGCAAGATCTACCGTAGGCGTTAGCTCCTTGCCAAAAAACGCAATGGTGGAAATAGAAGTAATTGCCGTTAAGGAGCGCGCGTGAAAGCGGTTATTTTAGATAGCGACACAATCGGCGTTAGTTTTAACCTAAAGGGTTTGGATCTCCTAAGCTACAAAAACACAAAGGCTTGCGATACCGCAGAACGAGTGCAAGATGCTGAGATCATCATCACAAACAAGGTGCTAATTACAAAAGAAGTCATCGCCGCTGCTAAAAATCTAAGGCTTGTAGCCGTTGCGGCGACGGGGATTAACAACGTAGATCTAGAAGCCGCGCGGCTGGCTAAGGTTGCTGTTTGTAATGTGGCGGGCTATTCAACTGCTAGCGTCGTGGAGCATACCTTTGCGCTGTATTTTGCCCTTGCTAGGAAGCTTGCTTATTATAATGAATACTCAAAGAGCAAGTGGCAAGGATCCGAGCTTTTTACGCACATAGCAACTCCGTATTCAGAGCTTTACGGTAAAAGGTGGGGGGTAATCGGGCTTGGAGAAATAGGCGCGGGCGTGGCAAAAATCGCGAGTGCCTTTGGCGCGGAAGTTGTGTATTATTCAACGTCGGGCAAAAATAACAACCCAGCTTACAGATCTATGCCGCTTGACGCGCTGCTAAAAACTTGCGATGTTGTGAGCGTGCATTGTGCGTTAAATGAAAAGACCAAAGATCTTTTGAATTACGACAAGCTCTTGCTAATGAAAAGCGACGCCGTGCTTTTGAATTTGGCGCGCGGCAAGATTATAAACGAGCAAGATCTTGCCAAGATCTTGGAGCAGGGCAGGCTAGCTGGGGTTGGCTTGGACGTGCTAGAAAAAGAGCCGCCCGAATTTACGGCGCATTTTAAACACGAGCGCGTCCTTGTAACGCCGCACATTGCGTGGGCGAGCGCAGAAGCTAGAAAACGCCTTGTGCGCGAGATAGAAAAAAACATAGAAAGCTTTTTGGAAGGAAAAATTAGAAACAGGGTGGATATATGAAAAAACACAGAACGGTTGATTTACACAAAAGAAAAGAGCTGGATTTTAGCGAGCCTTGGAGCATTTTTAAGGTCATCGGGGATTTTGTCAAAGGTTACGAGCAATTAAAAGACGTTGGGCCTTGCGTTACGATTTTTGGCAGCGCGCGCTTTAAAGAAGATAACCCCTACTACAAAATGGCGGTTGAGCTTGGCAAAAAAATGGCAGATGAGGGCTTGAACGTTGTAACCGGTGGGAGCAACGGCATAATGGAAGCGGCAAATCGCGGGGCATTTGGCAATGAAAAGGCGCTATCCATAGGCTTAAACATAGATCTTCCAAACGAGCAAAAAAGCAATGACTACCTAGACATAGACATACAATTTGATTACTTTTTTGCCAGAAAGGTTATGCTTGTTAAATATTCCTTTGCATACATAATTTTTCCGGGCGGCTTTGGAACGATGGACGAGCTTTTTGAATCCTTGACGCTCGTGCAAACGAAAAAGATCTATCCGATTGGGATCTTCTTGGTCGGCAAAACCTACTGGGAGCCGATGGTGGAATTTTTACGCAAAAGTATGCTAAGAGAAAAAACCATATCAGAAGAAGATTTCAACCTAATACACGTAACCGATGATCTTGACCTAATTGTGCGTCTAACCTTAGAGCGCCTAGAGATCAAGCTAAAAACGCTTGAAGAAAAGAAGCTAACTTATATGCCATCTTACGTGTTTTTAAAAGACTTTTTGGATAAAAGGCGAACAAATTCGTAAAAAAGTTCTGGTGGGTTTGTCCGGCGGCGTGGATTCTACGCTAAGCGCAAGGCTACTTCAGCAAAGCGGTTATGAAGTCTTGGGCTGTTACCTAAAGATGTTTGACAAGCCCGCCTACCACGAGCAAAATCTGAAAAAAATAAGGCGGGTGTGCGAATTTTTGGGCGTGGATCTTGTCGTTGAAGAGCTTTTTGAAGACTTTCGTCGCGATGTGTATGAGCCGTTTTTGCAAAGCTACAAAAACGGCAAGACGCCAAACCCTTGCGCGCTTTGCAATAGAAATATAAAAATTTCAAAGATGATTGAGATAGCGGACAAAAATTCTTGCGATTACGTAGCGACGGGGCATTACGCAAGAACCGACGGCGATTTTTTTTACGAAGCGGCGGATAAGTCAAAAGATCAGACGTATTTTTTGTTTTACGTTAAAAAAGAGCACATAAAAAGGCTGATTTTTCCGCTTAATGATATGGAAAAGCAGCAGGTAAAAGAAACGGTCGCTAAGATCCAAGAGATTACAGACATCGCGTCGCAAAAGGAGTCTTTGGATATTTGCTTTGTCGAGCATAGTTACAAAGACGTGCTGAGTGAAAACAACCTACAGTCAAAAGAAGGCAAGGTGCTTGATAAAAACGGCAAGGTAATCGGCACGCATTCTGGCTATATGCACTACACCGTGGGGCAAAGAAAGGGCTTTAGTTTGTTTTTGCCGCCAGATGCGCCGCGCTATGTTTTGGAGATTATTGCAGAGAAAAACGCCATCGTTGTCGGCAAGCTTGAAGAACTCTTAGCGAGCGAATTTGAAATAGCCGATTGCAATTTTTTCATCTCGCAAAGCGATTTTGAAGCCGATGTAAAGGTAAGGTATTCATCGCGCAAATTTCCGTGCAGCGTTTCACTAAATGGCGCGCGCGGTAAGGTTAAGCTAAAAGATCCTGTGCGTGCAATCTCTCCCGGGCAAGCCGCCGTGTTTTATCACGGGGACAAACTTCTCGGCGGCGGTTGGATTATCTAAGCCAGTAAAGGTTTTGTATGAAAAAATTTTTTGTGTTTTTGCTGTTTGGGCTTTGGCTTTTTGCCGCCGACGCTTACATTATAAGCTCCGTTGGCAACGTTAGCATTACGCGTTTTAGCAGCGCAAAGACGGAAAACATCGCGGTAGATATTGCCAATGTTTCGCAAAAAGACATTGACCGCAGCAAGAAGATCTTAGGCACCAAAGCCTTTGGGCTAGCGCTTGAAAACTCTAAAGATCCTAGCAGCCCGCTTTATGAAAAGGCTATAAAATTTTTGAATAGACCAGACATAAAAAACTCTATGGAAACCTTGCGCAAAATTAGCCCTGTGATCCTTGCCGAGCAAGATATAATCGTTACGGGCAATAATTCTTTTGCGCTTATAAAAATAAATAAAACAAATATAAAACTCGGCAGCGGCAGCCGGCTTAAGATCTTTGGGCTAGGCGCCACGCCAAAATTGCAACTAACAAGCGGAATTTGCCACATAGACGCGGGCGGCGAGCTACTTTTTAGAACCAGAACGGCGATGTTTAGCGCAATGGGGCAAAGCGTGGTAGCCATAGGCAGCACGCGCGATTCTTTTGCCAACATAAGCGGCGAATTTTTGTTTTTAGACGATGGTAAGCAAACCGCGTTAAAAGAAGGCTTTAGCACCAAAGTGGATCTATCCAAAAACCGCCAAAAACAAATGCGCGGCATAGATCCTAAGCCTTTTGAGCTACCGCTTAAATCGATTGACGCACCTCACAAAACCTATAAAAAAGGGGATTACGAATGGAACTATATGTAAAAATTTTTCTAGCCGCCGCGCTTGTTTTTTTGAGCTCTTGCGTGGATAAAAACTACAAAACCCTTCGCGAAGCCTCTAAATATATGGATTCAGACTCTATGTATTATTTTGTCAAAACCAAGGACGCAAACCCGAACTATCAAGACGAAAGGGGGCGCAGTTTGCTTTTTAAGGCGGCGCTGATGAACGATTTGCGTTTGCTTAAGATCTTGATAGAAAAGAACGCCGCGCTAGATCTTGCGGACGCGGACAACACGACCCCGCTTATGATAGCCGCGATTTATGGCTATGAAGAATTTGCACAAACACTCCTAGAAGCGGGCGCAAACCCAAACGTCATCAGGGGTAGCGACGAATTTACCGCGCTTATGTATTCAAGGCAATACGGGCACAGCAAGATAAGCAAAATGCTAGAGAGCGCCGGCGCCATTCAAACGCGCGAGATTTTTTACAGCCTAAACGCGCGTATGCTCCTAAGCGCTGAGATGGGGAACCTAAGCGAGCTAAGGCAGCTTGTGGAGCTTGATAAATCAAGCATTAACGCAAAATACGTCAATACGCAAAAAACCGCGCTTATGATTGCGCTTGAAAACGGCAATGAAGACATTGCGCGCTATTTAATCAATCACGGCGCCCGCTTGGATCTAAAAGACAAAAACCAAAAAACCGCCGCGGATTACGACAGATTTTCTATTCTTGAGTAGCCGTTAGCGCAGGATCTAGCACGATTTTGGGCGCTTTGGCCTATTCGCCTGCGCGCGTTGATTGATTGCCAAGCGAGACTTTGCGCGAGTGTGAGCTTTAGTGGGCGCGTTGCGATCGTATGTGATCTTTTGCTAACGCGTGAGTGTGCTTGTGTGAGCGATTTTACACACTTTAGATCATATGATCTCAAAGTGGTTGTTTTGCGTGCTTTGGTGGGTAGGGTGCGACTTTGGCGCGAGTGCGATTGCGTGTGATTTTGATTTCTGCGCGAACGCGTGTATTCTTTATGCGCGCGATCGCTTGCATTTGTCTTTGTCTTTCCCCTTGTGTTTATTTGCGTATGTGCCTGTCTGCTTTGATGTGAGCTACTGGGTGTTTTGTGCTTAGGTGTCTGCCCTGCTTTTGTGAGTAGATCTTGCGTTTTATGCACCAACCATAATAAATATATAATCGCAACACAATCGTTAAGCTCGTTTTCAAAGTATTCGCAAACGCTATCCCCAACCACATAGAATATAAGCACCGCACAGGAGCATTACGTAATATGAGAATATCACAACACAAGAGCATTGTGTAATACAATCGCATTACATAAATGAGAGCATTAACACACTTGCAAACCACACCCCAAACATTTTCTAAAACTTCCACAAAAAATTTCATCAATTTAATAATTCTTTAAGCTTGGCGTGTATAGAATGCGCCTTTCATTTTTGAGCGAATGAGTTCTTTGACAACTAAGCAAGAGCTAAACAAGGGGCTTGGATCTTATCCAGTCTTGCGTTTAGATCTGTATCTATTTAACACTAGATAGGTGAGAAATATCTCACTTTTTTAGAACCTTAATATGAATTTGAGACGCTAGTCTTGAGTCAATAAGGACAAACAATCTTGCTTTAAACCCTTAAAAGTTTAAAGCTTTAAATTACGGAGAGTTTGATCCTGGCTCAGAGTGAACGCTGGCGGCGTGCTTAATACATGCAAGTCGAACGAGAACGGCTCTAGCTTGCTAGAGTGTCAGCTAAGTGGCGCACGGGTGAGTAATGCATAGGTTATGTGCCTCATAGTTCGGGATAACAGTTGGAAACGACTGCTAATACCGGATACTCCCTACGGGGGAAAGTCTTTTCGCTATGAGATCAGCCTATGTCCTATCAGCTTGTTGGTAAGGTAATGGCTTACCAAGGCTATGACGGGTAACTGGTCTGAGAGGATGATCAGTCACACTGGAACTGAGACACGGTCCAGACTCCTACGGGAGGCAGCAGTAGGGAATATTGCACAATGGGCGAAAGCCTGATGCAGCAACGCCGCGTGGAGGATGACGCATCTAGGTGTGTAAACTCCTTTTATAATAGAAGATAATGACTGTATATTATGAATAAGCACCGGCTAACTCCGTGCCAGCAGCCGCGGTAATACGGGGGGTGCAAGCGTTACTCGGAATCACTGGGCGTAAAGGGAGCGCAGGCGGCCTAATAAGTGTCTTGTGAAAGCCTATGGCTTAACCATAGAATTGCAAGACAAACTATTAGGCTAGAGTTCGAAAGAGGTAGCTGGAATTGGTGGTGTAGGGGTAAAATCCGTAGAGATCACCAGGAATGCCAACGGCGAAAGCAAGCTACTGGGACGATACTGACGCTGAGGCTCGAAAGCGTGGGGAGCAAACAGGATTAGATACCCTGGTAGTCCACGCCGTAAACGATGAGTGCTAAGTGTTGGTCTCATAAGAGATCAGTGCTGCAGCTAACGCATTAAGCACTCCGCCTGGGGAGTACGACCGCAAGGTTGAAACTCAAAGGAATTGACGGGGGCCCGCACAAGCGGTGGAG
>CAUTXO010000059.1:0-9716 GCA_963542625.1 uncultured Helicobacteraceae bacterium
CCCACAAGATCCGCGCTAGCTTGCACGCCAGAAAAATCGCCTATTTCAAAAATGAAAATGCCAACTTCCCCGCTTGCTAGATCCGCCGCGGCTAGCTCCTTCATTCGCGGCAAAAAATCCTGCTTTAGGTGGCGCAAATCAAAGCGTTTCATTATCTATCGACCTCCCCAAAGACGATGTTTGAAGATCCTATGATGGTAACAACATCAACCAAATTCTCGCCAACGAGCCAGTCTGTAAGCGCGCCCGCGTGGTAAAAGCTAGGGGAGCGGACTTTCAAGCGGTAGGGGTAAGGCTCGCCATCGCTTACAATATAAAAGCCAAGCTCGCCCTTTGGCGATTCAGTGCAAGAGTAGATCTCGCCGCGCGGCGGGCGCATACCCTGCGCCACCAGCACAAAATGCTGCATAAGCGCGTAGTTTTGCGTCATAATCTGCTCCTTTGGCGCGCTTATGTATTTAGGCACGTTTGCCATAATTTCAGGGTTTGTGGTCTTATAGATTTCGATGCCTTGATGAATGAGCCGAATACTTTGGCGCATTTCTTCCATAAAAACCTTGTAGCGCCCGTATGAGTCGCAAGTTTTTGCAACGGGGACGTCAAAATCCACTTCGTTATAAAGCTCGTAGGGCTCTTCTTTGCGTATATCCCACGCAACGTTGCTCGCGCGCAAAAGCGGACCGCTCACCGCCCATTCTAGGGCAAGATCTGTAGGCAAGATCCCGACGTTTTCAAGGCGCATAAGCCAAATGCGGTTGGAGCTTAGCAGATCTTCATACATCTTGATCTGCTCGGGGATCTTTGCTAGCAATTCTTGGAGCTTTTCTATCCACTCTGGCGTAAAATCAAGCGGCACACCGCCTATGCGTATGGCTGAATGCGTCAGGCGCGCGCCGCAATACTCTTCTAGCAAGTCCATAATGTATTCGCGCTCGCGGAAAGTGTAGAGCATAACGCTCATCGCGCCGACGTCTAGGGCGTGCACGCCAAGCCAAAATATGTGGCTCATTAAGCGCGTAAGCTCGGCAAGCACAAGGCGAATGGCTTGCGCGCGGCGGGGGACTTTGATGTCTAAAAGCTTTTCAACGGCAAGGGCGTAGCCGTAGTTGTTTGATGTTGAAGCGATGTAGTCAAGGCGGTCTGTCGTTGGCATAAACTCGTTATAAATCATATTTTCCGCCATTTTTTCCACGCCACGGTGCAAGTAGCCAATGTGCGGGCTAGCTTTAACGACTTTCTCGCCTTGCAGTTCTAAAATAAGGTTTAGCTGCCCGTGCGAAGACGGGTGATTTGGGCCGAAATTTACAATCATCGTGTTGTCGTCGCGCTCAAAAGCGATGTTTTCATAAAACGGGCGGAGTTTATTTGGCTGCTGGATCATATGGCTACTTTCTTTTCTTATAAATCTTAGGATCTTGCTTGTCAAACTGCTTGTTGATTACAGGCAAGGCATCAGGCGCATACTGCACGGGGCGGGGCTGCTCGCTATACGGCGCACCGCGTGGCACTTCCTTGCCAAGCCGCGCAAAACGCGTCGTATCGTATCGTTGGATCCAACCCGCATCTCTGATTTCCTCGCCGATGATTTCTCTGTATTCCTTACCATAAACCAAATCCACCTCATACCATTTTGCAAACTCATCGCCTTGTAGCGGATAGGTTTTAAGTAGCGGGTGGCCGACCCAATCATCGGGCATAAGCAGGCGCGTTAGGTGCGTGTGATCCTTAAAAATCACGCCGAACATATCGTAGCACTCGCGCTCCGCCCACCAAGCGCTTCTATACACGCGGCTAGCGGTTTGGATAGGATCTTTGTGCGGCAAGCGCGTTTTCACACGCAGGCGTTTTTTGGCGCTAATGCTTAGGAGCTGGTAAAAGATCTCAAAAGCGCCTAGGCTGGCAATGCGATCAACCGCGGACATCTCCGTTAGCTGCTCGTAATGGCAAAGATCTTTCAAAGTTTGCAGGGCTTTTTCGTTATCAGCGGGGGCTACGTAAATAACGGCTTCGCCGCGCATAGAAAAGCTCTCAAGCACCGCCACGCCCGCGTCTTGCAAGGCGCTAAGATCTTGTAAGATCCGCTCATCGGCAATTGCTTCTTTTGGGATTGGTGGCGTTACGTAAAAGCGGTCGCTGTAATAGGATTTTTTCTGAACGTTGTCTTTTGGCGTGTATTTTCTAAACATTGCGCGCGTCCTTAGATACGCAAGATCTGCGCAAGATCTGACGTGAGATCTGGCTTAAGATCCCCCGCGCTCCTAGCCCGTGCAAGATCTTGCCTAAGATCTCCCGCGCTTTGCGCGCGCCGTAAAATCTACTCAAGATCTCCCGCGCTTTGCACACAGCACAAGATCCATAAGATCCGCAAGATCCACGCCAGCCCTTAGATCTGTAAGATCCGCCTAAGATCCCGCGCAAAGCCCCGCTAAAGATCTCACTAAAGATCTCGCGCAAAGCCCTGCCTAAGATCCCCCGCGCAAAAAGCACCGCGCGGCTTAGATCCAAGCCGCATTGACAGACGCCGTTCATACGAATCTCCTAGCGCTTTTTTTGCGGTTTGCCGACTCCTTGCGGATCTTTTGCTGAAGCAGCATAACGGCATATTGCAAGGTTTCAGGCCTTGGCGCGCAACCGGGCAAGTAAATATCCACGGGGATTATTCTATCCACGCCCTGAACGGTGGCGTATGTGTTAAACATTCCGCCCGTGTTGGCGCAAGATCCCATCGAGATTACCCATTTTGGCTCTGCCATTTGGTCGTAAAGCCGCCTGACAAAACCCGCGTATTTTTTCGTAACCGTGCCGCTTACAATCATCACTTCTGACTGCCTAGGGCTAGCGCGGAATATCGTCCCGAAGCGGTCAAAATCGTATCTGCTAGCGCCCGCTGCCATCATTTCAATGGCGCAGCAAGCAAGCCCAAAGGTAAAAGCCCAAAGCGAGTTGCTCCTGCTCCAATTGACGATTTTATCAACCGTCGTGAGCATAATCGGCGCGCCCGCGTTTTGCAAGTAATTTACATTATGCTGTGCCACGTTAAAGCCCCCTTTTTCCAAGCGTAGATGAAGCCGACGGCGAGCAAAAATATAAAACTAAGCATTTCTACAAAGCCAAAAACGCCTAAGATCTTAAAATCCACCGCCCACGGAAACATAAAGATTATTTCGACGTCAAACAAGATAAACAAAAGCGCGATGAGATAAAACTGCACGGAGATCTTGTTTGGCTGGTAAGAAACTTCCGGGCCGCATTCGTAGATGCCAAGCTTTAACTTTTCGCTGTTTTTTAGTGAGAAATAATTGCCAACGATGCTCGATAATTTCACAGTTAGTGCAAAAACGCCGAAGGAGAACACAAAAAGGAAAAACACGCCAAAGTAAGGGTGAGACAGGCTAGCCAAGACTTATCCTTCTAATCACATTTTACTAAGCGCGAATAATATCAATTTATTCCTCAAAAGACGGCAAAAGCGGCAAAAACACCTTGAAAAAGCAAATACTTAATGTATAATTCACATTTTCTAAAAGGTCATAGAATGAAATTATTAATCTTAGGCGAAAATAATCACACGACGAAACAACTATCCGAAACGCTCAAAAAAGAGGGTTTTTCCAATGTGATTTTAGAGCCAAGCAAATTAAAAGAGACGATCCTTGCAGAAAAATTACCTATTTTAATAATAGAAATGTCCGTTTTTGCAAATTTTAAGCCCGATTTTTTAATAGAAATGAAAGAAGAGCACAAAAAATTGTCCGTCGTCGTGCTGTCAAAGGATTTTAACGACAAAGACTCAGAGATCTTAGTGCTAAACGCCGGCGCGGACGATTACACGGCGCACCCGTATTTAGACGGCTCCCTATCAAAAAGCAGCCTTAAGATCTTGATTGCGCGCATAAGGGCAAGGCTTAGATCTGGCGGCACAAACATCATAGAAATTTCAGATCTTAGGATAGATCCAGACGAAGAAAAGATCTTTTACCACTCAAAAGAAATAGAGCTAAAGGGCAAGCCATTTGAAGTGCTAACGCACCTTGCAAAGCACCGCGGGCAGATTGTTTCAAAGGAGCAGCTGCTAGACGCCATCTGGGAAGAGCCCGAGCTTGTTACGCCGAATGTGATTGAAGTTGCGATTAATCAGATCCGCCAAAAAATGGATAAGCCACTAGGCATTGGCACGATTGAAACCGTCCGCCGTCGCGGGTATCGCTTTTGCTTTCCAAACTGCTCCGAAGACAGCACGATGGTGGATCTTTGAGCATAACTTAATCCACCGCCTAAGATCTCTCTAACCCAGCAAAACCAAACAAAGATCCAAAGTGGAACTTTAAGCTTTGGCTTAATCTTTAACCCGCGCGCTCAAATCCACTCTCACGGCGCAGAGTATAAGCCCTTGCCATCGCCTTAGCCTTAGGCAGTTTATCTACCAAAATATTTAGATTAAGGTTCTTTTCTTTTCTTTTCTTTTCTTTGATCTTTAGCCCCGCGCCCTACCTTGCTTGCTTTGACTTTAACTTCGGGCTTTCAAGCTTTGCTAACCGCGATTTTAAGTAGAGCTTTGACTTTGACTTAATCTTTAACCAGAGCGCTCAAATCCACTCTCACGGCGCAGAGTATAAGCCCTTGCCATCGCCTTAGCCTTAGGCAGTTTATCTACCAAAATATTTAGATTAAGGTTCTTTGCTTGGCTTGGCTTTGCCTTGATCTTTAGCCCCGCGCCTTATCTTGCTTGCCTTAACTTTAACTTCTAGCTTTCAAACCTTGCCCGCCGCAATTTTAAGCAGACTTAGGCTTTGATTAGATCTTTAACCCTAAGCTCTGCGCCGTTTTTGCGTTTAGATCTAGCGGATCTTTAAGTTTTGTTTTACCTTGATCTTTAGTCCGCGCCATTGCACCGTTGCCTTGCGCAATAACCCTTGCGCCAAAATCAACGCACGCGCTCAAATCCACTCTCACGGCGCAGAGTATAAGCCCTTGCCATCGCCTTGCCTTGTTCCCTAACAAATCTATCGAAAAATATCATCGCACAACCCGCAAAGTAGATCTTTAAGTTTTGATTTGATCTGGTCGTGCAAAAAATGAGTTGAGCGTTTGCTTTCGGCAGATCTTTGGACTTTATTTTTCTTTATCTTGATTAGCCACGCGCCATTGCTACCGCATAACAGCCCTTGCGCCATAAATTCTTGCACCGCCACCATATTTGTAATTTTTAGCTCACGCCCGTCAGGCTAACCTGTGCGCAAAACGACTGCTTGCGGATAACACAAGCGCACTTCGTGCGTGCTGTTTGTCAAACCGCGCCAAAACACCAGTCGCGACAATCACCGCGCGCTTGATGAGCTCTTTGGCGCTTATGAGATTTCAAACTTTGGCAAAATCGCGCTTCACAATAGCGGCTATTGGGCGTATGAAGACTACATTGGCGCTGGTTGCGGAGCCGTTGGCAAGCTTGGCAGCGCGCGGCTTTACCCACACAGCGAGCTTGCGGCTTACATCAAGGATCCGCTATTTAAAAGGCTTGAGCCCATAAGCGCACAAGATGAAAACACAGAAAGGATATTCTTAGGGCTTAGAAGTTTTGTGGGTGTGGATCCGCGCGCCTTAAGCCCGGCTGGGGTGGTGCACGCACAAGATCTAGTGCAAGCGGGGCTTTTGGAGTTGCGGCAAGATTTGGGGCTTGGATCTAGCGCTAAAGATCCAGCGCAAAGATCTAAGGCTTTAGATCCGGTGCAAGATCTAGCGCCAAGATCAGCCGCTAAAGATCTTATGCCTGGATCTAGCGCCAAAGATCCAAGGCTAAGATTTAGCATTCAAGATCTAGCGTCAAGATCCGCCGTGCAAAATCTCTTTAACCCCGGTGGGCGTTTATACAATCCAAATTTCTTAATAGCCGATGAGCTTGCCCTTTATTTAATGGATTAACCGCGCTAGATCTAAGCCAAGATCCAAGCACACCCGGCGCCAAGATCCCGCAACGCCAAGATCTACCGCAAGATCCGGCGCAAGATCTAAGCGGGCAACGCCGGCGCCAGTGTGGCGCCTAATGGTGCTAGGCGTCTTGGCGCTGTTTTAGAAGGTTCTTTTTGTCTAGCATTTGCGTGTTATCCATTAAAACTGGGATAAAAATCAAAGAAACGGCAACGGAGGCTATCGTCCCAAAGATTAGCGCAACGCCAAGCCCGCCAAAGATCGGGTCGCCAGCAAGAAGCGTGCTTGCTAGAATTATCGCCGCGGCGGTTAGGAAAATAGGCTTGGATCTTGTAGCGGTGGCAACGGCTATCGCGCGCTTTTTTTCTATGCCCTTATCCAAAATAAGGCTTTTTGTGAAGTCTATTAGCAGCAATGAATTGCGCGAGCTTATCCCCATAAGCGCGATGAAGCCTATGAGCGAGGTTGCGGTAAGGAAAAAGGTGTCCGACGTGAAAAGATCCATAATAAAATGCCCGACGATGACGCCAATGATTGACAAAAAGCTGCCAAGTAGCACGATGCCGCTTAGAATGAAGCTTTTGTAGTAAATCACCATAAGCAAAAAGATAAGCACCAAAGCCGCGATAAACGCCGCGCCAAGATCTCTAAAGGTATCCATCGTTACTTTCATCTCGCCATCCCAAACAAGCCTAAACATCTTGCCCGTTTGCCTGTCTTTTAGGTTTAGGTCAAACAGCGAGCCGCTCGTGATTTCATAGCTTTTGGAAAGCTCGTATTTTATGCGGCTGCGCGCGTCAAGGAGCGGATAGACCTGCGATACAAGATCCGTCTCTGCGATGATATTTACCATAGTTTTTAGATTTTTGCTGGTAATTATAGGCTGTGAGAGAGTTTCTTCCACATCAACAAGCTCAACAATAGGCACCATTTGCCCGTTTTTATTCATCAGTTTTAGCCCAGACAGTTTGGCTAGGAGCGCGCCTTTTGAGCTTGCTTCAAGGCTTTTTGTGTCGCGGCTTAGCACCAAATAAAGCGGGATCTGGCTTGGGTAATTCGGCGTATTTTTCACGCTGATTGCCATACCCTCAAAGGCTAGATACAAGATCTTATTAACCTGCTCGATAGATAATTCCGAGCGGATTATTTTTTCTTTATTCACGATGAGCTTGAATTTTTTAAAGATCTCATCTTGCTGAATATCCACATCAACTAGCCCCGGCGTTTTGCTTAAGATCTTGGCAATTTCAAGCGCTGGCGCGGCAAGCGCGTCTTCATCGCCATAGAGCTCAATCACAATGGATGCAAGCGTTGGCGGACCGGCTGGCTGTTCTATCATTTTGATGTTTGTGTCTTTAATGATGCTGCCGCACTGCTTGGCGATCTCTGGGCGCAACCTATGCACCATTGCAAACGAAGTCTCGCTTCTTGAGTGTTTGTCCGTTAAATTAACCACAATCTCTGCTTGATGCTCTTCTTGCTTAAAGCCGCTGCCCTTAATGAGCCCGGCGTAATCAAGCGGCGCGCCATTTGAGAGAAAAACTTCCATATCCGTTACTTCTTTTTCCGTATTTAAAAGCCCTATTATGCAGTCTGTGACTTGCTTTGTTTCGTGTATGCTTGAGCCATTTGGCGTATCCACATACACAGAAAACGTGTTGTCGCTCTTGCCCGGTAGCATTTTTGCAAGCACAAGTTTTGTAGGAAACATCAGCAAAGATAGCACAAACGCCACAAAAGTGATGATTAGCACAAGCTTTTTTCGTTTTAGATCCCGCAGGGTTGTTAAAATAAAATATTCAATCGCTCGCATAATTATCCTTAATGTTTATCCGACTTTTTCAAAAGTCTTTTTGATAGATATGGCGTAAAAATATAAGCCACAATTAGCGACGCAAACAACGCTACAGGCACGTTCGCGGGGATTGGCTTCATAAACTGACCCATCATTTGCCCCACAAAAGCCATTGGGACCATCGTTAAAATAATGGCGACGGTGGCTATGTTTGTAGGCGCGCCTATTTCATCGGTGGCTTCTACGACTATTTCGTCCATCGTTTTGTCTTTGGAATTGTGCGCGTGCAAATGCCTGTGAATGTTTTCTATGACGATGATTGCCGCATCAACTAGCAAGCCAAGACTTAGCAAAAACGCAAAAAGCGTAATTCTATTGACCGTTTGCCCTGTTAAAAACGCCACAAAAAGCGTGATGGATAAAATCGCCGGGACGGTAAAGGTTACGATTAGAGATTCTTTCACGCCCAAAACAAAAACAAGCAAAAACGCGATGATGACGATGGAGATAAGCAAGTGGAAAACAAGCTCATTGACGGCTTCGTTAGCTCTTTTGCCGTAATTTCTCGTGATTTTGTAGTTAATTCCTTGCGCGGACAACTCTTGCTTTATGCTTTCTAGCTTGCTCTCAATGTCTTGCGATATGAAAACCGCGTTTGTGCCCTTTAGCTTTGACGCGCTAAGCGTTAGCTGATTTTGCACGTGCAAGGATCCGTCGGCATTTTTAAAGGCAATTTGCGCCTTCTTTTTGTTTTGGATATCGTCGCCTTCATAAACGTTTGCCACGTCTCGCAAATAAATCGGCGAGCCCATATACTGCGCGATGATAATATTTTGCACGTCTTGGACGGTTTCTATTGCGTTTTTAATGCCAAAAACAACCAGCTTGCCGTCTTTTGTTTGATTTTTAACGTTTGGAATGTTGATGGATAGCGACTTAAGCGCATTTACTATTTGCCCCATAGAAATATGGTAGCCAGAGAGTTTGTTAAGATCTACTTCCACGTTATATTGCGCGCGGCGTTCGCCCTTTAGCTCCGTTTTTGCAACGTTTGGAATGGAGTTGATGTCGTTTTGCAAGTCTGTTATAACGCGGTATAGATCTGTCTCCTTTAGGGACGAATTCTCATCAAGATAAAAGGCAATCGTTACAATCGGAATGTCTATATCAATATCTAGCGGGCGCACAATCGGCGTCATCGCGCCACTTGGCAAGAGATTCATATTTTGCATTACCTTATCGTATAGCTTTAGGTTTGAGTCTTCTTTGTTCTCGCCAATGTAATACCACGCATTGACGATCCCAACGTTTTCAGCCGAGATCCCGTAAATGTGCTCTATGCCCTTGACTTCTTTTAGCTTTCTCTCAAGCGGTTTTATTACCACGTTGTGAATTTCTTTTGCGCTAGCGCCTGGAATAATGACGACGACGCTCCCGCCGCTAACTTCAATCTGCGGATCTTCTTCTCTTGGCGTAAATTCAAGCGCAAAGTAACCAAGCACCAAAATAAACACGCCAAGCAGCATAGTTAAAGGGTTTTTTAAAAATCCTAACGCCAGTTTTCCGGCTATATCCTTTGGTGTGTAGGTAATCATTTAACCACCACTTCGCTATACATTCCTGGATAAACAGCTTGCTTGCCCTTGTCAAACTTAATCTTAAGCGCAAAGGAGTGCGTTAGCGGGTTTGAGCTTGGGACGATGGAGTAGATCTTGCCGCTTGTTTTAAAGCCCAAAGACGGGATAAACACTTCAACTTCTTTACCGATCTTTGCTTCTTTTAGGTTGCTTTCACTAATTTCTGTCATTATCTTTAGCTCGCTTAGATCCGTAATAACGATAGCCGGCACGCCCGGCATTGCCATTTCCCCAACCTTAATATTTTTTGCCACGACAACGCCGTTATTCGTAGCGCGCACCTTAAGGTATTTGTATTGATTTTGCACTTCCCGCAGTTGCGCCTTTGCAATGTTTATCATCGCGCTTAGGTTTTTAGC
>CAUTXO010000060.1:0-9131 GCA_963542625.1 uncultured Helicobacteraceae bacterium
CCACGCCAAGCTCCAAAACTCGCGCGCGGATCTGCTCGTGGCTTAAGGCGCAAGCAAAAGAAGCGGCTTAGGATCTAGGGCAAGCGGGGGCATTACACCCCGAGCATTGCGATAAAATTATCGATATTCCAGCTTGCCGTGCCAACCAAAACGCCATCGACGTTTGGAGTAGAAACAATCTCTTTGAAATTCTTTGCATTCACGCTGCCGCCGTAGAGCAAGGGCTTTGGCGCTAGAGCCTTAATGGCGGCGTGGATTTGCGTAATGTCTTCTTGCGTGGCGCTTTTGCCCGTGCCTATCGCCCAAACGGGCTCATAGGCTAGCACGAGCTTTTCGTAGCTAAGATCTATACCATCAAGCTGCGCCCTGATATATTGCATAACCGCGTCATTGCCGCGCTCTTTGACTTCCAGCGGCTCGCCTATGCAAAAAAAGATCTCAAAGCCCGTCGCCTTGAAAAAGTCGAATTTTTTCCGCACAAGATCTAGCCCCTCATTCATAATGTGCCGCCGCTCACTGTGGCCTATTAGAATGGTTTTAATGCCAAATTCGCTTAGCTGCTCTAGCCCAAGCTCGCCTGTAAAGCTGCCGTTTTGCGTGCCCCAAGCGTTTTGCGCCCCAACGCGCACCCGCCCGCTAAAGCTATCCAGCGCGCTAGATGGCGGAAAAATATAGAACAGATCCTGCCCCCTAGAAGCGCTAAAGGCGTCTAGGCGCGTAAAATAATCCCGCGTGCTAGCACGCGTGTGATTTGTTTTAAAGTTCGCTGCTAATATCATCTTGTAGCCTTTCTTTTAAAAGTGGCTTAACGCCCGGTAAGATCTTGCCTTCAATTAGCTCAAGCGACGCCCCGCCGCCGGTTGAGATAAAGGTCATTTCTTCTGCGTCGCCCGCGCGCTCGATTAGATCCGCTGTATCCCCGCCGCCGATTATTTTCGTGGCATTTAGCTCTGCCACGTTGTGCGCTAGGCGGTGGCTGCCCTTGGAGAATTTTTCTATCTCATAAACGCCCATCGGCCCGTTCCAAAGGATAGTTTGCGCATCTCCTAAAGCTTCTTTGTAAAGAATGGACGTCGCAGGGCCAACGTCTAGCCCCGCCCAGCCCTTTGGGATCTCCTTAGACGTTACGTTTATCGTTACGCTGTCGGGCTTAACTTCTTGCGCGCAAATAATATCAACGGGCAAATACAAATGCACGCCGCGCTTTTTGGCCTCTTGCATAATGCGCTTGGCGTCTTCTAAGAGCTCATCCTCGCACAAGGAGTTGCCAATCTCGTGCCCTAGTGCCTTTATAAACGTAAAAGCCATACCCCCGCCGATGAGCATTTTATCCACCTTTGTGATGAGATTTTCAAGCGCTTGGAGCTTGCCAGAAACTTTAGAGCCGCCGATGATTGCCGCAAATGGGCGCATAGGTTTTTCAAGCGTTTTTGAAAAATACTCGATCTCCTTTGCCAGCAAAAAGCCCGCCGCCTTAAACCCAGCGCCGAAAAACTGCGTAATAGCTTCAACGGACGCGTGCGCGCGGTGGCTCACACCAAAGGCGTCGTTGATGTAGATCTCAGCCATTGACGCGAATTTTTTCGCAAGTTCGACGTTATTTTTTGTCTCGCCCGCTTCATAACGCACGTTTTCTAGCAGCAAGATTTCACGTGGCTTAAGATCCTTTGCCATCGCCAGCGCGTCATCGCCAACAACCGATGGCGCAAGCGCAACTTCTTGGCGCAGCAAGGTTTGCAGGCGTTTTGCAACGGGCGCAAGGGAAAATTTTGCGTTAATTTCGCCCTTTGGCCGCCCTAGGTGGCTTGCCAAAATAATGGCGCAATCGTGATCGATGCAGTATTTAATCGTCGTTAGCGCGGATTTTATGCGCCTATCGTCCGTGATGTTGCCAAACTCATCTTGTGGGACGTTGAAATCGCAGCGGATAAATACTTTTTTTGACGCAATATCTATCTCATTGACCTTAACCAAGTTCATTTTTTATCCTTTTAATTGTTTTTAGCACGTAAGACGCGTAGCCGCTTTCGTTGTTATGCCAGACGAATATTTTAACCAAATTATCCATTGCAAGGCATAGGCTCTCATCGATGACGCCAGCTTTCGTGCTAGATCTTAGATCTGAGCTAACAAGCGGCGCGCTTGAAACGCCCATAATCTCGCCAAAGCGCGCGGCAATCTCTGTTTTTAAGGCGCTTAGGATCTCGGCGCAAGGAGCGTGGCGTTTTAGGAAAAAGCTAAGATCTAAGGCACACACAGCGGGCGTTGGAATGCGAATACCAAGCGAAGCAAGGTGGGGGGCTAAGTGCCCCAAGATCTTAGCCGCATTTGGTGCAGCGCCTGAAGCGGTTAGAATGATGTTGCGCGGCGCGGCGCGGGCTAATAGACGGCTTGGATCGGCTCTATCGTGCAGGGCTTGATCGGCGTTAAAGCTATGAATGGAGCTAGCAAATGCCCCCGCAATGCCAAAGTTTTTGTCTAGGATCTCACTCACGATGGCAAAAGGCACAGCGGTGCAAGTCCCCACGCAAAAAGCAGGCGGCGGCGTGGCGGGACGGCTAAGCCCGTAAATGTGGATAGGTAGGGCGGGCATTGTGTATGTCAGGGCAAGGTGCGGGGTGTTTTGTGAAAGCTGAGCGAGATCTTGCGTGGTTTTGTGCGCGCCGCTTGCGTCGATGAGAAAATCCGCTTTGAAGCTAGGCGCGCCGCTAGTTTGTTCGTATTGAAAGCTCTTGGCGGCGTAGAAAAAGCGCCCGTTTTCTTCGCGGATTGGCTCAAGCGGCGTTTGGCTGCTATCAAAACGCAGGAGATAGGCAAGATCCGCGCTAGAGTAGAGATCGCTCACGCCAACGAGAGAAAAATCGTCATCGTTTAGAGCGTTTTTGATAATCGCGCGGCCGACCCGCCCCGCGCCGATAACCGCAATCTTAATAGGCAATTTATACCTTTGTTTATATAATTTGAGCTTCAAAGACTACCACAGAAAGGCTAAAGTGAAAATACAAGACAGACTAGCGGCAATCAAAAAGATCTTAGAAGATAACAAGGCAGAAAACGTAGAAATTTTTAATCTAGAAAACACTAATTATATGGTAAGCGCGGTTGTAGTTGCCACCGCAACTGTGGATAGGCATTTAAACGCGCTAAGCGACTACCTAAGGCAGGATCTAAAAGGCAAGGAAGAATTTTTACACACCCAGGCAAGCAGCGAGTGGATAGCCATAGATCTTGGCGATATCATCGTGCATATTATGAATGAAAAAGCGCGTGAAAAATATCATCTTGAGAGCTTTTTGAGTGAATTCCTAGAACACAAAGCTAGCGTGTAGGGGGCGTGTTTGTGCGGAATTAGCGGATGATGATGTAATTTACTAAGATCCGAATGCGCGTGGTTTGGCTTGGTAGGGGATAGTCTTTGTAGGCTTCTTTGATTGTGCTTTTTGTGTTTTCATCAAGCATTGTCGTGCCTGATGAGCTAATTAGTGTAATCTCGCTGATATCGCCGTTTGGGTGCAGAAAAAATTCCACGATGTTAGCGCCGCTTATGCCAAGTTGCGCGGCTAGGTGCGGGTAGCCGTTTTTGTCTAGGTAACGCTGGGTGATGAGCCCGATTTTGCTAAGGTTTTCTTTGAGAAAGGTTTTTTCATCTTTGCTTAGCAGGTTGTAGGTGTTTTTGTAGATCTGGGCTAGGTTTGTGGGGTTTGGCGCGGTTTTTGCGGTGGTTTTTTGAAAAAAGTCGTTTAATTCGTTTTGGCTGATGGGCTTTGGCGTTTTAGCGCTTTTTGCCGGCGCGCTTTGGCGCTTGCGCGTAGGATCTGCGCTCTTTGTGGCTTGGGTGCTTGGCGTTTGGGTTTGCGCCTGCGTTTGTGGTGTGTGCGCGCGCCCTTTTGCGCTTTTTAGATCTAAGATTCTAACGGAGCGGTTTTGCTGTGGCGGCTGTGGCGGCTTTGGGGATTTAAAAAAAATCAGAAAAGCTAGCCCCGCATAAATGGCTAGGGCTATCAAAAAAGAAACGGCGTAACGTCTCAAAAAACACTCTTGAATGCAAATTTTATGAAGCAAATTATACAATACCGAAATTTTACGAAGGCGAGCTCCAATGGAGAAAGACAAGGGCAAAAAAAAGATTTACAACCCGCAATCCAAAGAAAGCCTGAACGATAGGCAAATAATATCCGGCGATTCAACGGGGCTCATTGAGCTAACGAAGGTTAAGTATCAATGGGCGTTTAATCTGTGGGAGCTAATGCTTGCTAATACGTGGTTTCCTAAAGAAGTGGATATGACGCAAGACGCCAGAGATTATAAGATCTTGACCGATTTTGAGAAAAGAATGTATGATCTTGTGCTCTCGCAGCTTATTTTTATGGATTCTATCCAAACGAACAACCTAGCCGACAACATCAATCCGTTCATCACCGCGCCTGAAGTGAATGTGGTGCTGGTGCGCCAAGCCTTTGAGGAGGCGCTGCATAGTTCGTCTTATGCAGTGATGGTGGAGTCTATTAGCGAAAACACGAGCGAAATTTACGATATGTGGCGCAAGGACGAAATGCTAGCGCGCAAAAACGCTTACATAGCGCAGGTTTATGAAGATCTGCAGAAAAACCCGACGGACAAAAATAAAGTGCTAGCGATGTTTGCCAATCAGATCCTAGAGGGGATCTACTTTTATTCAGGTTTTACGGCTATATATACCCTTGCGCGCAGTGGCAAAATGCTTGGGTCTGCGCAGATGATCCGCTTCATTCAGCGCGATGAAATTACGCACCTGCTTGTTTTCCAGCATATGATTAACACCGTTAAAAAAGAGCGCCCAGATCTTTTCACAAGCGACGTCATCGATACCGCTTACGATATGTTTAAAGAAGCGGTCAAGCTAGAAGCCGGCTGGGGCAAATACATTACAAACGGGCAAATTTTGGGCTTTAACGATGAAATTATCGACCAATACATTCAATATTTAGCCGACCAACGCCTGCGCGCGATTGGCTTAAAACCGCTTTACGACGCGGCGCACCCGATCAAATGGGTGGATAAATTCAGCCAGTTTAACGAGCAAAAATCGAACTTTTTTGAATCAACGGTCAGCAATTATTCCAAAGGAAGCATCTCTTTTGATGATTTTTAATTAATGAATTTATTCCACCTTTCACACACGGATCTTGACGGTTACAGCGCGCAGCTTATATCTAGCTATTATTTTGAGAACACCTTTTACTACAACTCCAATTACGGCACGGAGGTTACGGTAAAGCTTAATAAAATAGAGCAAGATCTGCAAAATTTTAGCTCAAAAGACGAGACGCTTTTGCTAATTACGGATCTAAACATTACGCACGATGAATGCGAGCTAGCGCAAAAAATCGTTTCAAGGCTGAATTTTTTTGGCAAAAACGTTCGTTTGCAGCTTTTGGATCACCACGCAAGCGGCGAGGCTCAGGCAAAGAATTTTAAATGGTATTTTTTGGATACCAAGCGTTGCGCTACCAAGATCACACACGATTTTTTAAAGAAAAATTATAAGCCCGTCAAGCAGCTACCAGAGCTTTTGAATGCTTATGTTAGCGCCGTTAATGCCTATGATATTTGGGAGGTTGATAACGCGCTTTTTGAGTTTGGCAAGGTGCTAAACCGCGCGGCTTTGGACTCAAAAGAAGTCCCCGCGAATATGTTCCAAACGGAGCATTTTTCGTATAAAAAATATATGCTAGAGGCTAGTTTTGCCTACATAAAAGACAACGCTTTTATCGATTACGACGACGATTTGCTAAAGATCAAGAAGGCTTTTTTGGCGCAAAACGGTGAAAGATCTACGCTGGATAATCTAGTAAGCGCCTTTCTTTTGAGCCTGCTTGATAAAAACAAAGAAAATATGACGGTCAGCATTATGAATAAAAAGGGGATTTTAACAAGCGCCATCGGCAATACATCCGTTTTAGGCAATGCTTTTTTGCTGAAAAATCAGGATTACGATTTTTTCATCGACGTCGGCTACACGGGCAACATCAGTATGCGGGCAAACGGCAAGGTCGATGTAAGCCAAATGGCGGCAAAACTTTTTAACGGCGGCGGACACCCAAATGCCGCTGGGGGTAGGGTAACGGGGCTTAAAGAAACTTTTATTTATGAGAACGTTAAACATCAAGTGCAGGAGCGATTTGGCGTGTAATTTGCGACGCTAGCCTGCTCCTTGCGCCCCGCAACGTAAGCAACGAGCCAAGCGGCAAATGGCAGGCAATACACAAGCAGCGAATGCGGACAGCATACAAGCAAAACGCCAAGCGGCAGCGGTGCAAAAAGGGCTTACCGCGCCGCCAAAGCAGCTTAACCGCAACTTAAAAAAAAATTAATATAATCCTTTTGCGCTTTGTGTTAAAAGCCTTAACTGTATTATCAAAAAATTTTTTAATAGAGGTGCTAGTAAATGACGACGAACTCTCAGCCAATGGCGTTTCATCAAAAAATCAAGCAGATCTACTACGTGAAAAAACGCTATTTTGTGTATGGTTTTTTTACCGTGTTTTCTTTGGTTATGCCGTGGATCAGAATTAACGGCAATCACATTTTTTTGCTCTCGTTTGACAAAATGCAATTGCACCTAATGGGCGTTTCTTTCGATATGCAGGAGTTTTATTTAATGCCCTTTTTGGTAATGCTCCTATTTTTATTCATATTTTTTATAACCGTTTTAGGCGGGCGCGTTTGGTGCGGCTGGGCTTGTCCGCAGACGATTTTTCGCGTGATTTACCGCGACCTTATTCAAGGCGTTTTGCTAGGGCTTCGCAAGCGCAATAACAAGCAAAAAGTGCTAACGGGGCATTATTTCAAGCGGACTTTGGGCTTTATCATTTGGAGCGTTTTAGCCTTCATTGCCGCTAGCGATTTTAGCTGGTATTTTATCCCGCCTGAAGATTATTTTGTCTATATGCAAGAGCCTTTTTCGCACCCCGTGCTGCTTGGCTTTTTGTCTATCATTACGCTTTTTTTGATTTACGACATTGTCAAGCTAAAAGAGGATTTTTGCGGCTACATCTGTCCTTACGTGCGTATCCAATCCGCGCTTTACGATCACGACACGATCTACACCATTTACGACGAAGGCCGCGGTGGCAAGATCTATGAAGACAAAAAGAAGCTGTGGAAGAAGCCCCCTGAGGGTGAATGCATTGGCTGTGAGGCTTGCGTAACCGTTTGTCCGACGCACATCGATATCCGAAAAGGTATGCAATTTGAGTGCATTAACTGTCTTGAATGCGCCGACGCTTGCACGGGCGTTATGGGGCGGCTTGGCAAAAAATCTTTGGTGAATTGGGAGTCGAACAGATCTTACGTCGATAAGCAGCCGACGCGATTTTTCCGCTTTAAGATCAAGGGCTACCTTGTGATTATGTCCGCGGTGCTTGTTGCCTTGTTTTTTATGGGTGCGGAGAAAGAAAATATGCTCCTAAACATCAACAAAGAGAACAAGATCTACAAATACAGCGAGGGCGTCGTTACGAACAGCTACATTTTTTTGTTTGTCAATACGGACAAAAAGGCGCATAAATACTACTTTGACGTTATGGCAGATGGCATTAAGATCAAGCAACCAAGCCAAGCCTTTGTGGTTAAGCCGGGGCAAAAGCTTAAAAAAATCGTTGTGCTAGAAGCCACAAAAACGCTCGGCACGAAAAAAACAAACTACACAAAGATCCCGCTAAAAATCGTCGCCTACGCCGTTGATGATAAGGAAAAGATCTCGGTCAAAAGAGACACGGTTTTTGTTTATCCACCGCTTGATGAGCTCAAGAGATGAGTTTGTATAATACGCCCAAAATTTAGGATCTCTATGGAAGAATTTTTACTTCATTTTGAAACCTATCTGCAAGGCTTTTTTAGCGTCGCGCCTTTTAGCGTGAGCTTTATCGCTGGGGTTTTAACCTTTTTGCTCCCCTGCGTTTTGCCTATGGTGCCCGCGTATTTATCCTACATCTCTGGGCTCTCGCTAGATGAGCTAGAACAAAACAGGGGCGTAAATACAAGAAAGATCTTCGTCGCGTCCTTGCTTTTTGTTTTTGGCTTTAGCATTGTTTTTGTTTCGCTCGGCGTTTTGTCGGATACAATTCTAGGCTACGCGCTTAGATCCAGCGTGGTTAAGATCCTTGGCGGCTTTGTGATTGTCATATTTGGCTTACACATTATGCAGCTTGTGAAAATCAGGTTTTTAAACTTTGCCGTGCAGGCGAATTTCAAGTCGAGCGGTTTTTTCTCGCCGGTTGTTTTGGGGCTTAGCTTTGCTGTCGGTTGGTCGCCTTGCGTTGGGCCGATACTTGGCTCTATCTTTTTGCTCGGCACTCAAGAAAATTCAAAAGCGGCGTTTTTGATGGCAACCTACGCGCTTGGGCTTGGAATTCCGTTTATTCTAACCGCGCTACTAACCGTCAAAGCATTCAGCATAATGAATAAGCTCAAAAAGCACTTTAAAAAATTCGAGATTATCGCCGGGATCTTGCTACTTTTAATCGGTGTGAAGTTTATTTACGAGGGTTTAACTAGCCTTGCCTAAATTCCAAAAAAACGCGCGTTTTAGCGTCCTACGCAATTTTTTGCACTCGCTAAACGGTCTTTTGGAAGTCACAAAGAACGAAAAACCAATGCAGTTTGAGCTTGCCTTGCTTGCCATTTTGAGCGTTTTGCTGTTTTTTTTGCCGTTCCCGCTTTTTATAAAGTTTATTTTGTTTGCGTCCTTGCTTTTGCCAATTTTTGCCGAGCTTATCAATAGCGCCATTGAACGCGTCGTGGATCTTGTCACGAGCGACTACCACGAGCTCGCCAAACACGCCAAAGACGCCGGCTCCGCCGTTGTTCTTGTTGCTTTTATCATCACTGGCATCATTTGGCTCAGCGCATTTTCGTATGTGTATTTTTAGCTGATTTTACTGTATTTGATGAGTCATATATGTAACGATGCAATAAGTGTGTGGTCGCAAAAAGGTATTTTGCAATTTTGCTTATGATGTGAAAAATGTAATTTTTGCAAAAGAAATGGTGTTGTTGCCTTTGTTTATAGTTTTTGCTGTATTGCTTTTATCACAAAAAACCAACTAGGCTGTGCTTGTAGATTTGTTTTGGGAGGACTATTTTCAGTA
>CAUTXO010000061.1:0-8965 GCA_963542625.1 uncultured Helicobacteraceae bacterium
AAGATCTCAATTGCCGACGTGTAGGATCTATATTTTTCTTTGTTTTCATCATAGGCGCTGCTAAATTCATCATCGCTTAGCGTGCTTGCGTATTTTGCAAGGGCGGCGCTGTCTGCTTTGTCTGTTTTATTGTAATTGTGAAGTGATTTGATGTAGTCTTTAATGCGGCGTGGATTGGCTATCTTATGTTTTACGTTATGCTCTGTGAGAAACTTTGATAATTCAGTGCTGTATATGTTTGTTGCTTCAAACAAAACAAGCGCATTACTATCTAAGCGCCTAAGCAAGGCAAATAAGCCTGCTTGATTAAAACTAACTTTAAAATATTCGTTAGTCTCATAAACTGTAATGTCAAGTTTAGTCTTTGAGACGTCAATTCCGTAATGCATAAAAAGTCCTTTTTTGCGCGGCGTTTGCAATCAATAAAAAAAATCTCTTGTGCGAGCTTTGCGCTCTTGTTTATAAAATTCTTTTTATTGCGTGTATTGCGCTTATTTAGAAACAGCATTGCTTTTTGACTAACTTACGAACTTAAAAGTTCTAGATCTAGTAAAAACTTATGATGTTTTATTGTGTGTATGCATAGAAAATCTTGACGTTAAAGATTCGTTAAGATCCGCACGCCATCACTTCAAAACCCGCTCGCCTTTGGCGCACCCGGGCGCAAGCGCGCCCTAGATCTTAGCGCCCGCCCGCGTTTTCACGCCCCGCGAGCAAATCTAGCGCTTATTTATAGCGCGCGTTGGCTCCAGCACAAATACGCAAGAGCCCCGCCGCGCTTTAGGCTCAAGCCACCAAAGATCCCGCCCCGCGCGCAAAGGCGCTTATTGTTTGCTTTTTGCGGCTTTGCGTGTTTTGTAGATCCAAAAAATCGTCAGCGCTGTTGTGATAACGACGATACCATCTAAGTAAGTCATCTTTTACCCTTTTTGTGATTTGCCCTAATCCAAAAAAAATGCTAAAAACTCAAAAGAAATTATAGCCCCCGCCCGTTTGGGCGGGGTTTGTTTAGGCTATAAAAGCCCAAAAAATCTGCAAACTAAATAAACAATTTGCAGAAGTAATGCTATAATTCTAAGAATTTCTAACATTTTAAATCTCTCCTTTCACTAAAGGGGTGCAACCCTTTAGTGAAAACACTAAGCGCCTAGCGCTAGGATCTTTGACGCGCCCAAGATCCACTAAGATCTAAAGCCACCAAGATCTTAATACCAGCACACAGATCCAACACGCACCAAAGGCGCAAGATTTTGTTTCCTTTTGATTTTTAGAGATTGTGTATTATGCCCCCCCCCGCTTAAAATTTTAACGGGAGCGGTGGCGCAGGATCTTTGACGGACGGTAAGGTAAGATCTTGACGATGGTGGATCTTAAGTGTGGAGCGTGCAGGATTTTGCCGGTTGGTAAATTTTGACAAGTGGCAGATCTTAAGCACGCATTGTGCTGGATCTTTGGTGGCAGATTTAACAGAAGCGAGATCTTGGCGCAGGTGCTACAAGATCCGCAAGATCTAGGCGCTTGCTAGTCAAATACATCAAGCAAGCAAAACAAAAGCACAAGCCAGCCACAGAGCCCACAAGCTAACGTGCAAAGCCAGCAAGAAACAAGCAAAGATCCAAGCTGCAGCCAGCTAAAAAATCGCAAGCGCTAATTTAGCACCGTGCAATACTTGCCAAAGGTTTAAGATCTCACGCCAAGATCAAGATCCAAATACTGGCGCTAGAGCGCAGGATCTAACAGGTGTAGGATCTTGGCGGTCGGTGGATTTTTGGCGGCGGATCTAACGGGCGCTAGATCTAAACGCAAGCGCCACAAGATCTGCGCTCGCTCGCACGCCTAAGATCTAGGCAAGATCCAACGCTCACTAGTCAAACACATCAAGCAAGCAAAAGCGCGCAAAGCCAGCAATTGCGGGAATGGAGCCAGCTAAAAAGCGTGTAAGATCTAAACTTGAAAACCTAGAATATTTTATGGCTGGAGCGCGGATCTAACGGAAACTGGATTTTTGGCGGTAGCAGATCTGTAGCAGATCCTGAACGTAGAGTGTATGGATCTTTGGTGCTAGATCTAAGCACAAGCAAAGATCCAAGCACCACGCAAAGATCCAATCGCGGGAGCGGGAGTGCTACAAGATCTGCAAGATCCACACCTAAAATCCACGCAACACTTGCTACTAGATCCAAGCGCCAGTGCTAGACCAAAGAAAAATCGCAAGCGCTAATCCAGCACCACACCAACGAGCGCAAAGCCAGCAGGTGGCAGATCTGTAGCAGATCCCAAACGTGGAGTGCGCGGGATCTTTGCTGCTAGATCCGAGTGCGCAAAGCTCACAAGCCAGCAAGCTCCGCGCAAAAGATCCAAGCGCTCTAAAGCTTCATAATCTCATCTATGAGCGCGTCGGCGGTTAGGGAGTAGTTATTGCGCGGGTAGTTGCACGCGGCGAGAGAATGCGCAAGGCTAGCGCTGATGGCGGCATCAAGCGGCGTGTAGCCCTGCACCAAAAGCGCGCCTATCATTCCGGCTAGCACGTCGCCGCTGCCGGCCTTTGCAAGAGACGGCGCGCCAAGATTATTCACAAAAAGCTTGCCCTGCGCGGCGATTATCGTGTTGCTGCCCTTTAGCACAAGGCAGGCGTTTGGAAATTTTTGCATAAAGCCCTGCGCCAGCGCAAAGCGCCGTTTTTGCACCGTTTGCGTGTCAATGTTTGGCTCGCCAAGAAGGCTTAAAAGCGACGCAAACTCCTTCGGGTGCGGCGTTAGTACCATTTTTGTTTCTTGCTTTAGGAGCGTGGCAATAAGCGGCATACTAAAAAGGTCGGCGTCAAGCACCAGCGTTTTGCCCCTTGTTAGGTCTAGGATTTCATCGTCGATGTATTTTTGCCCAAGCCCCATACCAACGACAACCGCGCTGCAATTTTGCGGCATTTTCTTCGATTGCATTAAAATAGGCGGCACGGGGTAATTGTCTTTGTTGATAAGCGTAACAAGCCCCGCGCCAAATTTTAGCGCCGCTACGCCCGCCATTACAGCCGCCGTCGTCATCGCGCCGCCAACGACGCAAAGATGGCCGAAGTCTCCCTTATGCACGTTCTTAAAATTCCTGTGCGGAAGCCGCAAATCCGATTTTTCTAGCAAAAAGTAAGGCGTCGGATCTTCATACAGCGCGTCTTTTATGCCAAGATTTGCCGTTACTATCTCGCCTACAAAATCCTTGTTGCCGTCTAAAAATAGCGCGATTTTTGGCGCGCCCATCGTGACGGTTAGATCTGCCCTAAAACACACGTCAAACTCGCCGCTTTTTTGGATCCCGCTTGGAATGTCGCAAGCAATTTTATAGCCACCAAGTGCGTTCATTTGCTCCACAAGCCTTGCCGCGTCTTCTTCTAGCGCGCGGTTTAGCCCGCTGCCAAAAAGGCAATCAACCACCACGCTAGGCTTGGCGCTGGCTATACCGCCTAGATCTTTTGCAAACTCCACGCCAAGCGCTTTTAGCGTTTCTAGCTCCTGTGCGCCGGCTTCTGTCGTCGTAGCATTTGGCATAAAAACTAGCGGCGTAAAGCCCCGCGCGTCCAAAAGCCGCGCTAGAACAAGCCCGTCAGCGCCATTATTTCCCGTGCCGCACACAATCAGCACCACGCAAGGCGAAAATCTTTTTTCTATCTCCCCCGCTAGCGCCAAAGCGGCGTGCTCCATTAGGATCTTTTCATCTACAAAATACTTCTTGCGCGCCTTTTCGTCAAGATCTCCGACGTGCTCGTAAAGCGCTCTCATTGCTCGTCACCTTTTAGCACCTCGTATGCTTGATACACGTTTTGCATACTGCGCGCTAGCTGCGTGGAGATTGGCAAATGAAACACGCCCGCGCTTTGCACTATCTTGATGTATGCGCTTTGGCTGGAGAAGAGATCTGTAAAGCTTTCTTCCACGTCATCGTCTAAGCTGGCAAAGTAGCCGTCTTGAATCTTTTGAAACCTAAGCCGTGAAGCGTCAAGCGAGTATGAGCCAAAATCGTTAAAAATATAAATGGCATCGACCCTGTCCGTTTGGCTTGGGAATTGGATCTTTTTCTTTAGCTCTATCCCTGCGCGCCCGTCTTTGATGTATAAAAACACGGGCACGGCGCTAAGTTTATTTTTAATAGCGGCGTCGTAGTAATACGTTGCATTGCCTTGTTTTGTGTAGATGAGATTTTTTGTGGCGGTTTTGATGAGCTCTTTTTGGCGTTTTTGCGCGCGTGCCTTATACTTTCTGGCGATGTCGGCTTCCATAGAAGTCGGGAAGTTGTCGATTATTTTATCCGCGTATCGCACGACTTTTAGCGTGTCTTTTTTGCTGTGCGCGTCTAGCATTTCTTTTGTTAAAAGATCTCTATTTACCGTCAGATCTTTGATCTTTTCACGCAGCTCTTCGTTTTGGCTTCTTAGATCTTTGGCGGTTTCTTCTAAGGCTTGGATTTTTTTGTTTTTTTTCTGCTCCATCTCCAAATAAACGCTGTCTGTAACACAAGAAGTTAGCAAAAATAAGCCCGCAGCAAATATAAGAAATTTCATTCTTGCCCTTTTGGAACGGTTATTGTTTATGCTGGGTAGTTTAGCGTAAGTTTGCAAAACCCTATCTAAAAGAAAGGAAGGCTGTGCCAAGAATAGCAAAGATACGCACCGATGTAGGTGTGGAGACCGTCAGGCAAACAATCAAAAGCACCGGCGACGGGATTTTTAGATTGCGGCTGATGATTATCGAGCGGCTTTTGTCCGCGCCCGAACTTTCTTTGCAAGCCGTTGCTGATGAATTAATCGTAAATAGAGAAACGGTTGCTAAATGCTTGCGCCTCTTTAACAGCGGGCTAATTAGCGCCCTAAAGCCAAAGCGCGCGGGCAGAAAAGAGGGCAACCCAAAATACGACGACAGGATCTTTCAAAGCCTGCTAGAAGAAATGCGTAAGGAGCGTTTTGACTGGTCTATTTACGATATGAAAAGCCACATTAAAAAGACCTTTGGGCTTGAAATACCGGGCTCTACGATCTACTACAGGCTCTCAAAAATGGGCTATTCAAAGCACATTAATATGGATTTAAAAGCAAAAAAGGAGGCGGTTTCGTGAGAATTTTGATACTTCTAAGCTTGATTGGCTTTTTGTTCCACTCTTGCCAGCAAAACGGCAAGGGGCAAACGACGCTCGCCGCTAGCCAAGGCGGCGTGCAAGGCGGCGTTGTAGAAAAGCAAATAACGCCACCGCAAGAAGATAGCCCCGCAAAACCGCGATATTATAGGATCACCTCAGCGCTTACAGATCCCAAAACCCCTGATGAAATAAAAAATTCACAAGATTAGTTCTGTGAACTGGCGCTTTGCGAGCGGGAGCTTGAACGGATTTTGCTTACGGGGCTGCGCGGATTGCAGAGGTTGCGTTTAGTGTGCTAGTTTGTGTCTATGTTTTGAATTTTGCTGGCTTTTAACTTGCAGGGTTGTGTGGCTTACGTTTTTAGTGCGCGCGTTAGCATTGCAGCTTAGCTTGCTTTGCCACCCACGCACGCTCTATCCGCTCGCCAAGAGCAACCGCACACCATACACACCCAGCCATTTGCATTGCACCAGCGCGCACACCTTTACACTGATCTGCCACTGCAAATCTAACCAGAACCGCCCCACGTCCGAGCACAAACCACACCAAAAGATCTAACACGATCTATCCACCCAGCCCCCAACCTGCTTTGGTGGTTTATGATCTTGAACTGGAATATGCTTTGCCTGAACTTGATTTGTTTTGTTTGCACCAAGATCTGTGCAAAACGCAAGACAAATTAATAAAGCTCTAAGTAATCCTTTCATCTTGATCCTTTTGTGTAAATATGTATATTTTATATAAAAAAGCTTATGTTTAGATCTTATAGTTATAAATATTGATGTTTTAATATTATGTATTTGTGTATTTAGTATATAAATTATAGCGTTATATAAAACAACAGCCTTTTTTTAGAAAAGAGCCAAGATGATTTGCCCTAAATGCGCAAATGAAAAAACGTAGGTAAAAAGCACCGCTAAAGATTTGGTAAATATGCGTATACGCACTTGCCATATGTGCGACCATACTACCAAAGAGATCCTAAACAAAGACAGATATACCAAAAAATACAATGACTGCCTAATACGTAACCGAGCCACGCAAAGCGAAGCCACACAGCATAAAGCTAAAAGAAAAAGCCCAAGAAAGGAAAAATATGAAACTACACTACGACATTACGTTCAACATAGACGAAAAAACATATAATCTAAAGGCTTGCGAGCTAAGCGCAAAACTCAAAAAAGAGTTAAGCGCAAAGCTAGAAAGCAGGGCAGAGCCGCTAGAAAAAGCTGAAAAGCTTAGCCATCACGTGGAATTCTTAAGAAGTGAAAAAGAAGCTTTGTCAGGACTTGCTAAAGACGGAGATCCTAAGCAAAAGGTAGCTGCTTGGCTAGATCTAAGAAAGATCAACAAAGAGCTTTACAGCGCAGAGCTAGAGCTAAAAGAAAGCCGCGCAGCTGCAAAAGAGATAACGCAGATTTTAGAAGAGCACTTTAAAAGCGTTTTAAATGAAGTAATAGACGGCGCGGATAGGGAAAGCTTCTTGAAAGACTTAGAGCGCTTGGACGTTTCATACGCTAGCGTTTTTGATGAAATTAAAGCGCACATAGAAAAAGCAACGCAAAAAAAGTAATCAAGCTTGCCGCCTATCTTAAACAAGAGGGCGGGATCTTTGGCGGTGAGCTAGATAGCACCGATGGCTTTTTCTTAGAAGCGCTGAATTTAAGCCTAACCGCCACGGCGCAGGGGAAATTCTTAGATTTTAGCGTGATTAAAGAGATAGCGCGCCAAAGAGATCTTGACGCGCTTTGGCTTCTTGGCGTGCTTAAGTCTTTGGTGCTAAAGATTGGCTAAACAATGAATACAAAAAACAAAGAACTAAAAGCCTTTTTGCAAGGGCTCAAGCCTAGCGCAGACGCGGACAAAGAAGCAAGAGTAGCCCGTGCGCACGCGGATTTTTTTGCGTTTTTAAAAACGTATTTTTCACATCACATTAACAATATAGAAACAGAAACGAGCGCGTTTAGGCGCTACATTCACGAGCGCATCTTACAAGACTTGCAAGCTCATAGTGAAATGCTTTTTACGGCATACCGTGGCGCGGCGAAATCTACGCTACTATCTAAACTCTTGCCGCTTTGGCTGACGCTCACAGCGCGCAAGCACTATGCAGTAATTATTAGCTCAAGCCTAGATCTAGGCATAGATCTCTTAGAGCTAATTAGCATTGAGCTTGAGTTTAACGCAAGACTTAAAACAGACTTTAACGTTTCTTTAACAAGCGTTAAAAAGCAAGAACTCACATTTAAAGCGGGCGAGCACGAAGTAAAAATTAAAGTTTTTGGCGCAGGTAAGCGCATTCGCGGAACAACGTATTTAAGCTATCGACCAGACTTAATAATCTTAGACGACATCGAAAACGACGAGAACGTCGTTAGCAAGATCCAACGTGATAAGCTCGAGAACTGGTATAAGCGCGTTGTTAAATTTTTGCCTAGTCTAAAAACAGAAGCTAACATATTAATAGTAGGCACGATCTTACACTATGATAGTTTGCTAGTGCGCCTTAGCAAGGGCGGCGTTTTTAGTAAGAATTTCCCGCTCGTGTTAGATTTTGAGCGTTGGGAGCTAGACGACCCTAGCTTAGATAAAGAAGCTATAAAAAAAGAGTATGAGCTAGACAAAGACGCATTTTTTCAAGAACGCCAAAACATTCCAATCAGTAAAGACAAAAGCGTTTTTGGCGAGTATAAAACCTATAAAGATCTGCCGCAAGGCTTGGCTTGCTATATGGCAATAGATCCGAGCCTTGGAAAAAGCAAAAGCGATTATTTTGCGATAGCACTGGTGTATAAAGAGCGCGGCAGGTTTTACGCTCACGCTCAAGGCTTTAAGATTAGCCCGCAGGATATGATAGAAAAGATTATTTACTTCTATATGAAGTATAAGCCTTTAAAAATAGTTATAGAAACGGTGGCATTCCAAGAATTTTTTAAAGACGTGCTAAAAAAGCGCGCTAGCGCGCTTGGCATTCATTTGCCCCTAGTAGAAATCAAGCCACGCGCAGCAAAGGAGCTACGCATTGATAGCCTGGCGCCTTTTATTAAAGATGGCAGCATATTAATAGATGAGAAATGTCAGCTCTTAATTGATGAGCTCTTAGCCTATCCACTCTCTCCACACGACGACTTGCTAGACGCCCTGGAGATGGCATTTAAAGCCGCAAACGCGGGCAAGCTAGACTATAAAACAGTGCTTAAGAAGCTTGAAAAGCTAAAAGCCAAAGAAGAAGCGCTGAAAAAACTATTTGATTGGGAGCTTTGATCTTGGGCTTTTTCTTTTTGGTTTATGCGTTGTTGCTGCGCTTTTCGCGTCTTAATCACGTATTTACTTATACGCTCATAAGACGCTCAAAGCTTGCGCCTAGCCTAAACGCAAAAATTGAAAAGCCCTATGTGCGATTGGAAGCTCTAAGCCTAAAATCTTACAAGTCTTGTTGTGCTAACAACTGCCCGCAAATGGGCGCAAAAGCCCCAAAAAGGAAACACAGATGACAATTAAAGAATTATATATTTCAGGGAAAACTGTTAGCAAGATAGCAACTATTCTAAATATTACGCGCGCAACTGTTTATAACGCCAAAAACAAAGCCCAGCGCGCGGGTGATGATTGGGCGGCTTTGCGCCTGGCGCACTTGCGAAGCAGCGCAGAAGTCTTAAAAAGTGAGAAAGAATTTATAAACGTGCTTTTAAATGAGTTTGAAAGGGGCTTTAATGAGCTTTCACAGCTTGAGCCAAAGGAACGGCTAGAGCTACTAGAGCGCTACACAAACAGCTATTACAAATTAAAAGCACCACAAAAAGAAGACAGAGCGCAGAATAAATACAACGTCATAACAGCCACG
>CAUTXO010000062.1:0-8894 GCA_963542625.1 uncultured Helicobacteraceae bacterium
GCGCCAAGATCATCAACAAATTTGGATTGCTCCGTAATCTTTGCCTCTTCAACGTTTAACTGTTCTGCTACGATTGATTTTACATCATCGAATAGTGCCATTTTTTTCTCCTAAAAAATTTAGTGCGAATTTTACCAAATGTGCCTTAATTAACTACCTAAGCAAATACTCTTCGTAAGATCCTTTAAAATCCACAACTTCTCCGCCTGCTTTAAACTCAATTATCCTATTAGCAAAGGCGTCTATTAGCTCCCTATCGTGCGCGACGCAAATGCAGCCGCCGCTAAAATTATAAAGCGCCTCGCCAAGCGCGATTATACTCTCAAGATCTAGGTGGTTACTAGGTTCGTCAAGGATCAAGAAGTTCCCGCCCTCTAGCATCATTTTAGATAGCCAAACCCGGTGCTTTTCCCCGCCGCTAACAGAACACGCGCTTTTTTCCTGCTCGTCTTTTGTAAAAAGCATACGGCCAAGATTGTTGCGGATAGTAGCAAGTTCAGCTCGCTTATCAAAGCTACGAAGCCAATCATAAAGGCTTTCTTGCGTTTTTATCCTATCGGTAACGTCCTGCGGAAAATAGCTCGTGCTAATGGTTGCGCCCCATTTTACAGTGCCCGCGTCAGGTTCTAGCTCGCCGCTTAAGATCTTGCAAAAAGTGGTCTTGCCAACACCGTTTGCGCCAATTAGCGCGACCTTTTCGTTCGGATCTAGCCTTAGGCTAAGATCTTTTAAAACCTGCAAGCTGCCGTAAGATCTTGACAAATTCTCAACGCTTAGGCATTCGTTGCCAATCTGGCGCTTTGGCTTAAAAACAATGCTAGGCTCGCGCCTTGAGCTTGGCTTTAGCTCTTCTGTATCTAGTTTTTCAAGCTGCTTTTGGCGGCTGGTTGCTTGCTTTGCCTTAGACGCATTCGCGCTAAAACGGGCAATAAACCTTTCAAGATCCGCCTTTTGCGCTAGGTTTTTTTGAAGTTCTAGCTCGCGCTGTTTTACAAGCAAGTTCGCGGCTATATACCAGTCGTCGTAATTGCCAGCAAACTCTTTAACCGTGCCGTAATCCACGTCTAGCATATTCGTGCAAACGGCGTTTAGAAAGTGCCTATCGTGAGAGATAACAACCATCGTCCCCTTATGCCGCTGCAACTGCTCTTCAAGCCAAGAAATCGTTTTCATATCAAGGTTGTTCGTCGGTTCGTCAAGAAACAAAATATCCGGCTTAGGGAAAAGCACCTGCGCTAGGAGCACTTTAAATTTATCCCCGCCGGTTAAAACGCTCATTTTTTCTTGCTGGCGGGCTTTGTCAAAGCCTAGCTGCTCTAAGATCTTCTCGATTTTCACATCGCATTCGTAGTTTGGATCTTCTTCTGCTGTGATGATCTCAAGGCGCGAAAGGCGGTCTGTTATTTCATCTGTAAATTCGCCGCTAGCGTAGAGCTTTTCTTTTTCTTTAATCGCGTCATAAAGGCGTTTGTTCCCCATCAAGACGGTATCAAAAAGCGTGTAGATCTCGTATGCAAACTGGTTTTGCTCAAGCACCCCTACCCTAAGATCCCCACTGATAAAAATCTCGCCGTCGGTTGCTTCTTCAGCGCCTGCTAAGATCTTTAAAAAAGTCGTTTTGCCCGCGCCGTTTGCGCCTATTAAGCCGTATCTTTTCCCGCCACTAAGCGTCAGGGTCACGTTCTCAAAAAGCACCCTGTTTCCGTATCTTTTCCGCAAGTCCTTAATATTTACCATATCTTGCCCTTATTGATTTTTAAGCATTGCTTCCCCGTGCTTCAAGGCTTCCTTTGTAATTTCTTTGCCGCTAATCATTCGCGCAAGCTCGCGCACCCTGGCGTCCTTGCTCAAAAGTTGCACGGCGGATTTTTGCCCACGCTTTTCCACAAGGTAGTGGTTCGATGCTTTGGAAGAAAGCTGCGGCTGGTGGCTAATGGCAAAGATCTGATACTTGCGGCTTAGCTCTAAAATCAAAAGCGCGATTGCTTCGGCTTCTAGCCCGCTGACGTTTGCGTCAATCTCATCAAAAAACAAAACCCCGCCGCTAGAAGCTTCAAACTGCGCGCGCAAAACAAGCACGGCAAGCCTAAAGCGGTTAAATTCGCCCGAGCTCATTTGGCTTAGCCCAGCCCCTAAAAGATCCAAGCAAAACTCATCAATGCCGTTTGTGCCAAGATCTTTAGGACGTAGCAAAAACTTTGCCGGCGGGATTTTTAAGCGCTGCAAAATTTCATTTGCCTTTTTTTCAAGCTTAGCTAATGCCGTTTTTCTAAGCGCACTAAGATCCGCCGCCGCCTTTAAAAGCGCCGCTTCTAGCGCGTCTAGCTTCTTTTTTCTTTGGCGAAGCTCAAGCTCAAGCTCATCGCCAGCTTGCAAATCTCGCTCGTTTTCTTTGGCAAAATCTAGCGCGGCTTCTTCGCTGCCATAGGTCCTAACTAAAGACGACAGATCTTCAATGCGCCCCAAGAGCTCGCCCGGGTCTAGCTCGCCTAAATCGCAAATTTTTTCATTGATGGCGTCTAGCTTGGATCTTAGCTCACCAAAGGCTTCACTAATAAAATTCGTATCAAGATCCGCCGCTTCTAGGCAAGCAAAAACCGCGCGCTCGCTATCAAAAACACGGTAAGCCTCCTGCAAATATTCCCCAAGCTTTTCTTTTTTGGATAGATCTTTTTTAAGCTGCAAAAGCCTTTCGTATTCGCCACTTTTTGGCTTTATGCGGTTGATTTTTTGCACCCTTTCTCTTATTAGATCCGCGCTATCCCTTAGCGTCTCTTGCTTAGATCTTAGCTCTAAAAACTCATCTTTTTGCGCGCTAAATTCCGCAAATTTTGCCTTAAAATCTTGCAAAACTTTTTGCCCCCGCGCGTCAAGGCTAAGATCCAAAAGCTCCAAAAGCGCCGCGGGCGTAACGTCATTTTTATCCTTATGGTGCAAGTAGCGCACCGTTTTTGAGAATATTTCCGTTAATCCGCGCTTGCTAAGCTGGCTGTCGTTTAAAAAGTAGCGCAACTTTTCTTTTTTTGTGCAGCGCAAAATATTTTCATCTTCTACAAGCTCGCTATCGCTTTCAAAGCCGCCAATGGACGCTTCCACAAGGCCCGCTTGAGCTTCGGCGTAGCCAAACAAAGACAAAACGCACTCAAGCAAAACAGACTTCCCCGCCCCGCTTGCGCCTGAAATAATATTAAGCCCCGCGCAAGGAGATAGCTCTAGCGTGTCAAAAACCGGCGCGTCTTTTATTAAAATTCGCTCTATCATTGAATGCTTTGCTCGCTCTGGCGCCCAAGATCTTGCCCGACGCCGCTTGTTTTGAAAAAGTTCATCGTAGCTTTTAGCGACATAGTCTGCGCGGACATTTGCTCCGCCATTGACGCAAGCTCTTCGCTAGCGCCGGCGTTTTGTTGCGTGATTACATCAAGCTTACTCATCGTATCGGTTATGTCTTGGATCTTGCTGTTTTGAATGTTAGACGATTGGCGCAACTCTTCCATAAGCCCCGTCGTTTCACTTGCGCTTGGGATAATCGCCGTTATGATTTCTTTTGTATCCTTTGCGCTTTGAGCCGTTTCGTGCGCGATTTGCGCGATTTCTGATGAAACTTTTTGAGATCTCTCGGCTAATTTTCGCACTTCAATTGCCACCACGCCAAAGCCCCGCCCGTGCTCGCCCGCGCGCGCGGCTTCAATGGCGGCGTTTAGCGCAAGAAGGTTCGTTTGGTAGGCAATGTCTTCTACCATCGCAATTTTTTGTATCACTTCGTCCATCGCCTTGCTTGTTTTTTCCACCGCATTCTTGGCGTCTGTTGCAATTTGCGACGCATAATTTGCCGTCTTGCTCGTAAGCTCTGTTTTGCTAGCGCCCTGCGCGATTATTTTTTTCATATCATCAAGCGCAAGGCTAATGCCGGCAATATTCATCGCCTGCTCGCCTGCACTGTTTGAGAGATTGCTAGCCGTTAGGCTTAGCTGGCGGCTTGCCATACTGATTTGATCTATCGAATTATAAATATCCGTAATGATCTTTGAAATAGTGCTAAGGAGCGCGTTAATGCTAGTTTGAATGTTTTTAAAATCGCCGGCAAATTCGTCTTCAATTCTAATATCCAAAAAGCCGTTTTTCATTTTCTCAAGCACGTCAGATATGACAATTATCGTCTTAGACGCTTCCTTAGAGATCCTGTTAGAAACTTTCTCAATCATTCCAAGCGGGTTTTCTATCGTTTTGCCAAATTTCAGCTGCGAGAGATTTTCAAAGAGCTCGCTTATGTCGTTAATATCACTGCCGATGAGCTTTTCTAGGTTTTGCAGCATTTGATTTAGCAGATCTTTAAGCTGCATAAGGTATTTGTCGTCGGTCGTTTTTGTCATTCTATCGCTTAAGATCCCGGTGCTTACAATGCCAAGAACATACGTCGCGTCTTGGATTAGCTCCTTTTCATCTTGCAGTTTTTTGGCAATTAGCTCGGCGTTTTGATTAATATCATTTACAATCTTGCCTATTTCGTCGTTGCACTTGACCTTAATTGGCGTAATGCTTGGCTTTTGCTTAAACAAAAACGCAAAAAAATCCGATAACCCTGCCGACATAACTTCAAGCGGCTTAAGAAAGATCCTATTAAACACAAACAAAAGCAAGAGATACATCAAAAGCACAAGGGCTAAGATCCCGCCCACAAGGCTTAAAATAATCGTTTGAAGATCCGCCATATCCGGCAAAGCAAGCGGCTTTTCTTGGTGCAAGGCGCCAACTTTCACCGCCACAAAAAACTCGCCAACGCTCCCTACCAAAACCTTATCCACGCGCAGATCTTCGCCATTTTGAACGTAAAAATCCTGCACGGCAAAGCCATTTTTAGCAAGCCGCCTTTCCATATTATTAAAGACAAAATTGCCCTTAGCGTCTTTTTGGCGGATTAGATCCCTAGCGCCAAGCCAAGCGGCGGATTTTACAACCGTCAAATTCGTATCAAGCACGGCAAGCGGCTCCTTAAAAAATGTAAGCGAGCCTAAAAACTCCGCCGTAGCGCTAGGATCTAAGAAAAACTCCGGCTCGCGCTGAATGCCTATTATGTAGTTTGAATTTCTAACATCACGCGTGAAAACGTAAAGATCCTTGCCATCTAGCGTAAAAGAAAACCTAGATCTTGAAAGGTTTTTCTCAAGCGCTTCTAAGATCTTTTTTGAACGCGCTGCGGCTCTGATTTTTTTTGTTTTCGTGTCGTAAATAAACACGCTTTTATCCCCACGCAACTCAAGATTTTTGTAAATATCGCTCAAATCGCGGCGCGAATTTGCCAGCACCAGCTTTTGCAAGGCGCCCAAAGACTGCTCTAGCTTTGCTTCTTTTTTGATTTTTGTGTTTTCGTCTAAGATCTTTAGGGATTTTTTGAGATCGGCTAGATACGTTTTAAACTGACCGGCAACGTCGTAATCCACCTTTTGCGCGGCTTGCAAGGACGAAAAATTTTCATAAACAATCATCGCAACCTTAGCGCCAAAAACCCCAACTAAAACGGAAAAAACTAGAAAATAAGTCAAGACGATAAAAGAAAATTTTACTTTTATAGACATCGCAAAGCGGCTCATACTCCCTCCAAAGCCAAAATTATAATATTTGTTCTATTATTACGCGAAAAAACCCAAGGATACACAATGCAAAAAGACGTCAAAAAGGTCGTTTTAGCCTATTCTGGTGGGCTTGACACATCTATCATTTTAAAATGGTTGCAAAACACCTATGGCTGCGAGGTGGTAACTTTTAGCGCAGATCTAGGGCAAAAAGAGGAGCTAGAAGACGCCGCACGCCGCGCTCTCTCTCTTGGGATAAAACCTGAAAACATATTTATAGAAGATCTAAAAGAAGAATTTGCGCGGGATTTTATCTTCCCGATGTTTCGCGCAAATGCGATTTATGAAGGCGAATACTTGCTTGGCACAAGCATTGCGCGCCCGCTCATCGCCAAAAAGCAAATGGAGATCGCTAAAAAAACAAACGCAGACGCCGTCAGCCACGGCGCAACGGGCAAGGGCAACGACCAAGTGCGCTTTGAGCTTGGCTACCTGGCCTTTGACCCAGACATCACCGTCATCGCGCCTTGGAGAGAGTGGGATCTAAACTCCCGCAGCGCGCTTTTAAAATACGCCGAGCAAAACGGCATAGAGATCCAGAAAAAAACAGGCAAAAGCCCCTATTCTATGGACGCCAACTTACTGCATATTTCATACGAGGGCAACGCGCTTGAAGATCCGTGGCAAGAAGCGCCGCAGGAGATGTATCGCTGGACGACAGCACCCGAACTAGCGCCAAATGAGCCAGAATACATAGAAATAGAATTTGCAAACGGCGACGCCACGCACATTAACGGCGAAAAACTAAGCCCGTATAACATTATGGAAACGCTCAATAACCTAGGCGCAAAGCACGGCATAGGGCGCGCGGACATTGTGGAAAATAGAATGGTCGGTATGAAATCACGCGGCTGCTATGAAACGCCAGGCGGCACGATCTTACTAAAAGCGCACAGGGCAATGGAATCCATCACGCTAGACCGCGAAGCCGCGCACCTAAAGGACGAGATTATGCCGCGCTACGCAAAGCTAATCTACAACGGGCTTTGGTGGAGCGACGAACGCCGCGCCTTGCAAGCGCTCATTGACAGCACGCAAACAAACGTCCGCGGCACGGTGCGCCTTAAACTCTACAAAGGCAGCGTGAGCGTTTGCGGCAGAAAATCGCCCGCGAGCCTTTTTAACCCCGCATTCTCCACCTTTGAAGCGGATAAAGTCTATAACCAAAAAGACGCGGCGGGCTTTATCCGCCTAAACGCGCTTAGATTTATCATCGGCGGCAAGGCGCGCGGGGGCAAGTAGGCAATGAAAATCGCGGGCGTGGATCTTGACAGGGAAGTTTTCATCGTAGCCGAGCTTAGCGCAAATCACGGCGGCAGCTTAGATCTTGCGCTAAAAAGCCTAGAAGCCATCAAAGAATGCGGCGCAAACGCGGTCAAGATCCAGACATATACACCCAGCTCACTTACCATCGACTGCAAAAAGCCCGACTTCATCATCAAGCAAAACACCATCTGGGACGGCAAGAGCTTTTACGAGCTTTACGAGCAGGCGCAAACGCCAAGATCTTGGCACGCGGCAATCTTTGAGAAGGCGCGCGAGCTAGATCTAATCTGCTTTTCATCGCCCTTTAGCCGCGATGACGCGCTGTTTTTAGAGCAATTTAACCCGCCCGCTTATAAGGTTGCGTCTTTTGAAGCCATCGACACGGACTTTGTGGAGTTTTTAGCCACGCTTGGCAAGCCGCTCATTATTTCAGCCGGCATTGCTAGGCTGGGTGAGATTGAAGCCGCCGTAAGCATCGCGCAAAAGCACGGCGCACAGGTGGCGATTTTAAAATGCACCTCCGCCTACCCCGCGCCACCAGATCTTGCCAACCTAAACACCATCAAAGATCTAAAGGCAAAATTCCCGCAAGCCGTCATCGGTTTTTCAGACCACACGCTAGGCTCTCGCGCCGCCACGCTTGCTGTGGCACTTGGCGCACGTTTTATTGAAAAGCATTTTGTGCTGGATAAATCCGTGCAAAGCGCCGACGCTAGCTTTTCACTAGACAAGCAAGAATTTGCCGAGCTTGTGCGCGAGATCCGCCTAAGCGAACAGCTTCTTGGGCGCGTTAGCTACGGGCCAACGGAGAGCGCGCGCGAGCTTGCGCGGAGCTTGTATGCCATTGCCGACATTAAAAAAGGCGAAACGCTCACAAGATCTAACATAGGCTCAATCCGCCCCGGCTTTGGCTTGCACCCGAAGTTTTTGCAAGATCTGCTAGGCAAACCTGCCAAAAAAGCCCTGCAAAAAGGCGACCGCCTCGACCAAAGCCTGCTTTAGTGCATTGCCACTAGGATCTGTGGATTTTAAGATAGCGCAAAAACAAAAACACTCAAGCTGCGCAAACTACTGCCCGTGAAGTGATAGTTAAAGTAACTTTAAGGGCGAAATCAATAAAATTCGCAACTCAAGCCAAAGGCGACATAGCCAAGTGGTTTAAGGCGTAGGATTGCAAATCCTTGATCCAGGGTTCGAATCCCTGTGTCGCCTCCACGCGGACAGATGGCAGAGTTGGTTTAATGCACCGGTCTTGAAAACCGACGAGGGTAATACCTCCTAGGGTTCGAATCCCTATCTGTCCGCCACACCAAGAAAACTACAACTCCATTTAAGGTTGTAGTGATGAAAGCCTTTTTAAGCAACGAAATAACACAAGCCGTATTCTTAAGCCCGCTTAAGATCTCAGCGTCAGCCAAGCACTTGCGCTATCTAAACGCCAAAGCGCACGACGTATTCATCTCCATTTGCAAACTAAGCCAAAGCAAGCTAACAAACACACCCACAAGATTCAACTTCAGCCTTTATTGCAGAGCCATTCAAAGAGATCTAGCCCTTAACAAAAACTTTAGATCTGACGTCATCAAAAGCCTTGCTTCTTTGCAAAAGCTCACAATCATTTTAAACGGCAGCACAAAAGTTAAAACCCGCATATTCAAAACCCTTGAAATCAAAAAGCGCGTGTTTCGCTTTACCCTAATGCCCGCTTTCAAAAAGGCTCTTGAATACAAAAACATCAACTTTTCTATCCTAGATCTTAAGCACCTTACACACCTGCGCTCCCCGCACGCCAAAAGGCTATATAGCTATCTGTGCTCGTTTAGCAAATCATCTGTGCGCCTAAGCCCGCACGCCCTGCTTAGGCTTTTTAACGATGAGATTTTCAATTACAAGCTAATGCGCCAGAAGGTGTTTAGATCCATAAAAGCCCTTGCCGCAATTGGCTTAGATTTTATCCCACGTTTTGATGATGATAAAAATCTAATTCTGCAAAGGGCT
>CAUTXO010000063.1:0-8729 GCA_963542625.1 uncultured Helicobacteraceae bacterium
TTTTTTCATAAATTCTCCTTAAGAATTGCGGGAATTTTACACAAATAAAAATAAATAAGCTTTGCTGTCTCCTTATATTTGTTCTATGGCTTTAGCGGTGGATAAATTTCAAACATATCTGATATAATCAGGCCTTTTGAAGGACTACAAAAGTGAAACAAATCGCGATTTTGCTTGTTTTTTCATCTGCTTTACTTGCGACGGCTGATGACAAATCGTCTTTTTACGCCGCTCATTTCAAGGCCGCAACACTCATACCGCCCGTTTTGGCAATCGTTATGGCATTTATCACAAAAAACGTGATTTTGTCTTTATTCATCGGGGTTTTTAGCGGCACCTTTTTGCTTTCCATAACGGAAAACACGCTTTTTTACGCCACGCTGGACGCCTTTAGCAACCTAAACGCCAAGGTAATTAACGCGATGGCAAACTCTTGGAACGCCGGGATCATCTTGCAGGTCTTAACAATCGGCGGTTTGGTGGCGCTCATTACCAAAATGGGCGGGACAAAAGCCGTGGCAATAAGCCTAGCAAAGCGCGCCAAGAGTAGGGCGCAAGCGCAAATTTCCACGTGGTTTATGGGGCTTGTGGTGTTTTTTGACGATTACGCAAACTCGCTCATTGTGGGGCCCGTTATGCGCCCGATTGCCGACCGGCTCAAGATCTCACGAGAAAAGCTGGCGTTTATCATAGACTCAACCGCCGCGCCGATTGCTGGCATTGCGATTGTCTCTACGTGGATTGGCTACGAGCTCTCATTAATAAAGGACGCGTATGAGATTATCGAGGTCAAAAACATCAACGCCTTTGCCGTGTTTTTGGAGACAATAGGTTACAGATTTTATAATATTTTTATGCTGTTTTTCGTCGTCGTTACGGCATTTACCAACAGAGAATTCGGCTATATGTATAAGGCGCAAATGCGTGCGCTAAAGGATGGCTACTTGAGTGCGCCCGGCTCAAGCCCGATGATTCATACCGAAGATATGACCGTCGAGCCCGAGAGCGATATAAAATTGAGAATTTCAAACGCCGTGATACCGATCCTTGTGCTTGTGGTGACGGCATTTGCGGGCTTTTATTTTAATGGCTACGCCGCGTTAAGCGGCGATGAGCTTGCCGCCGTTAGCCAAGATCCGCTCTCTATGAAAGCGTTCATTGCGACTTTTGGCGCGTCTGACGCTTCTGTGGTGCTATTCCAGGCCGCGCTTTTTGCGTCCATCGTGGCAATTGCGATGGGCGTTTGGCGCCGAATATTTAGCATAAACGAGGCGATAAACACGTGGCTAAAAGGCTTGCGCTCCATACTCACGACGATTGTTATCCTTTTGCTCGCGTGGTCGCTAAGCTCCATCATTAAAGAGCTTGGCACGTCAAAGTATCTGGTGGAGCTGCTCTCTGGCGCCTTGCCAAAGTTCGTTTTGCCGTCGGCTATCTTTGTGCTGGCGTCTTTCATATCTTTTTCCGCTGGGACTTCATACGGCACGATGGGGATTTTGATGCCGCTTACAATCCCGCTTGCCTACGCAATTGGCGCGCAAAACGGCTTGGGCGCGGCGGACTTGCATACATATATGCTCGTCAATATCGGCGCGGTTTTGACTGGCGCGATTTTTGGCGACCACTGCTCGCCGATTTCTGATACGACCATTCTTTCATCGATGGGCGCGGCTTGCGACCACATCGACCACACAAAAACGCAGATTATATACGCCCTAACCGTTGCCGTCATAAGCGTTTTCTTTGGCTATTTGCTCGTTGGGCTTGGCGTTTCTAATTGGATTGTTTTGCCGCTAGGATTACTAGCAACCTACCTAACAGTCAGGTTTGTTGGCAAAAAGGTAGAGTAGGGCGGATAGAAATGGCGCACGTTTAACGCGTGATGAGCGGAGGCTTGGGTTTTTTGGGCTTTTGGTGCGCGCTTGCTAGCTCTGCTTGCTCGCGTGATTGGAGCCTGAAAGCCTTTCGGAGCGTGGGATCTAGGCGCAAGGCGGTTTAGATCTTTGGCTTTTTGCCACGCACTAGAACTTGTTCGGCGTTTTGAAAATATTTGGCGCGCTTGCTAGCTTAGATCTTTGGCGCTTGGCTTAAGCAAACTTCCGCGCCGGCTATATTCATTGGCAAACGCAAAATCTTAGAAAAATCAAACGGTAACAGTTGAAACCTAAATAGCCGTTAAAGGCTTGAGTGCTTAAACCCCAGTTTTATAAAACCTATTCACGCATAGCCAGTGCAACGCGTAAGATCTTGAGCTTGCTTTGGTCCCGTGAATTTGTGTCAAGATCCAAGCCGCACGCCACACCTAAGTTTTAAGTGCTTGCGCTTTGCCACTTAGATTTTTGGATTTGTCAAATTCGGGCAGCTAGGTTTGCCAGCCACAAGATCTTAACGCCTTAAGTTATCTAGCCCGGCTCCGTTTTAATCGCACTTCAATTTACCACGCTGCCGTATGGATCTTGGCTTGGATTTTGGCTTGGATTTTGGATCTAAGGCTCTGATTAAATCTTATGTTTTTTCTTTTTTAAATTAGGGGGAAGGGGGCTTGAATTGCGAAGTCGCTCCCCCCCCCCTAAAACCCCCAGCCCCCGACGACGCTTTTCAAAATGGCATATGCAAAGCGTATGCATTTTATTTTTCTAATTTGCATAGCGTAGCTATGCCCCTTAAGAAGCGTGCTGGGGTTTAGGGGTTTGGGGGAAAGGACGTGGTAGCTTCGCAACTTGCCCCCCCCCCTTTTTTTCCAAAAGAAAAAAACACGAGCCTTAGATCCTAGCGAACGCCAAAGATTTACGCGATGGCAGGTGCGGGCACACCCCCGTGCAAGCACAGGCTCGCACGCGGATCCAAACCTAAACATAAATCTTTTTATTCTTCAAAAAATCCGTTGGATCTTGGGCGCCGCGCAAGTAAACTAGCGTCTAAAAATAAAAAGCGGGTAGGGCGTAAAAAGGCGCAAAAACCAGAGCGCGGAATGCGGGTTGCGTGGGGGGGGGATCATCGTGCGCGCACTCGTAGCACCGCCGCCTGTGTCAAAAACCAGCGCGAAACCTAGCGTAAAAGTAACGCGTTACGCCACTTCTTCCACTCTCTCCGTGTTATACATCTGCTCTAATGTGTTGAAAAATTTCTTGTCAATCTCTTGCGGTATGTTGGATTTTTGCAAAATGTAGTTCAAAAACTCGCTCATATTCACGCCCTCTAGCCCGTCTGACTCGGCTAGCTCCTTTGCCTGCGTGTAAATCTTTTGCTTGAGCTCCTCGGTGAGCTCCTCAATCCCCATTTTTTGCTTGATCTCCTGCGTGATTTTTTCCCTGTTGTAGATGACGAGCGCTGTGTCTATCTTGTTTTTTAGAAAACTCGTCGCCATAATGTGCATACGCGAAGTAAGGCGCGAAAACGAGTCCAAAAACTTCTCATCAGCCCCGATAAAACCGAAGTTTTGCTCGAACAGGTCGTCGTATTGGAAGTCTTTTGTTTGCTTTGATTTCTCGGCGTGCTCGGTGCTATGACTGGATCTAACGTCGCTATTTACACCAGAATACAGCGGATTAACGGAATTTATTTCCACGGCTTCCCCTTGGCTACTGCAAAAACAAAGCAAAACACATTCCATAAACAATAGGTAACACAATGAGTTACAGTATTTTTCATCAAATTTTGAGTGTAACCTATTGGAAAAAACTGTAACCCATTGCCCGTTTAAAAAACATTATGTTATAAGCTTTGCTAATTTCATAAATATAAGGAACGATAATGAACCTGAAGGTCAAATTATTTATAGGCATCTCGTCGATAATTGCAATTATCTTGCTTTTTACAGCCCTGCTTCTAAAGAACGATTATTACGCCTACAAAGACGCTTCAAGATCCTACACGCTCCTTGACGACATATCATTCCTAGCCGCCTTAGTCCATCAGCTGCAAATAGAGCGCGGGCTTAGCGTTGGTTACCTAAGCAAAAAATCGGACGAGCGGCTAGCTAGCCTGCAAGCGCAAAGAAAGAACGTGGATAAGGTCGCCGCGCAAATATCAACGCTTGGCAAATCTAAGGATTTTGACTTTAGCGAGCTTCAAAAAAGGCTTGCGGATCTGTCCGGGCTTAGGCGCGACATAGAAGCAAACCCCTTACCACCGCAAGAAGCGGCAAGAAAATACACCGCCTTAGTTACGTATTGCATAAACTCGGCAAGTGGCATTATGAATAAGCTTGCGCTAAACATTCAAGAAATTAAGTATTATCTTACGTCTTATGAGGCGATAATCCAGGCAAAAGAGGCGATGGGGCTCATCAGGGCAAACATAAACGGCGCGTTTGCGTCGGACAATACAAAAAACCTAGCGCAGTTTAGAATAGTATCCGTTAAATACAACATTTATGAAGGCAATATGCAAAAGATGTTTGACGACCTTAAGCAATGCCGGTTTAAGAAGTTGCAAAACGACCCAGACAAAGCAGACGCAAAGGAGTTTGCAAAAATTAAGGGCTTTATAGACACCTACTTTTCAAAGCAGAATTCAGACGGCTTTAATAGCGACGCGGCGCAGTGGTTTAAGGCATCAACGCAATACATTGACTACCTAAAAAGCGTTGAAGATACGATTTTTGAAGGCGCTAGCAAGACCTTCACAGACGTTGCGAGCCAAAAAATGAAAAAGCTCGTTATTTTGGTTTTGATTGTTTCCGTGATTATAGCTGCTGTGATTGTGATTTCTGGCGTGTTTATAAAAAATCTAACGCACGCCTTAAAGACCGTTCAAAACGGCTTGGAGTCGTTTTTTAACTTCTTAAATCACACGAGCGATGAAGTTAAAGAGATCCCGGCGCTAAAAGATGAGTTTGGGCAAATGGCGGCGATGATTAACAAAAACATCGCAAACATCAAGTCCGCGCTCATTAAGGATAGGCATTTTATTAATGATGTTTCAGAGATTGCGGGTAGGGCGCAGATTGGGGATCTTGACATTCACGCTAAAGAGATCCCGACGGATCCTTCGCTAAAGGAGCTAAAAGATCTTATAAATTCAATGCTAGATAGCCTAAAGCAGGTAATACAAAACGCCATTGTGATACTCGGGGCTTACTCGCACGACGATTTTACGAAGTCCATTGCGAGCGATGAGAGTATTAGCAAGGACACGAAAAAGCTAGTCGATGGCATAAACGGGCTTGGATCTAAGATTAGGGGTATGCTTTCTAAAAGCTTTTCGCACGCTAAGGTTTTGAAGGAAAAAGCAGAAGTTTTGCGCCAAACGATGCAGCTTTTGCGTGATGCCACAAACACGCAAGCCGCTTCAATCAAAGAAAGCGTGGCGTCTGTTAATGAAATTAACGGATCTATGAACGCCATTTTGGATAAATCCGAAGAAATAAAAAGGCAAAGCGAAGACATAAAAAGCATTACGGTCATCATAAAAGACATTGCAGAGCAAACAAATCTCTTGGCGCTAAACGCCGCGATTGAAGCCGCGCGCGCGGGAGAAGCCGGGCGGGGCTTTGCCGTGGTGGCTGATGAAGTGCGCAAGCTAGCCGAAAGAACACAAAAAAGCTTATCTGAAATCGAGCTTAATACGAATATTTTAGTGCAGGGCGTTAATGAAGTTAGCAGCCAAATCAAAGAGCAAACCGGCGCCATTACGCAAATAAACGACAGAATTGCAAGCATAGACACGCTCACGCAGAAAAACACGCAAATTGCAACCGACACAGATAACGCCACCGTAGAACTAGAAGAAATTTCCAGAGAAATCATAAATGATATGGAAGGCAAAAAGTTTTAATATGCTTAAACCTTTGCTGTTGGCGCTTTGTACGCGCAATTGCAATCAATAAAACGCCAAAAAACTGAGTTCATTTTGCCATTGCTGTTATTTTTTGTGGTTGATGTTGAGTAGTGCTGCGTGGTATTTGCAAATAATATAGTTGTTATGCTAAGATACTTTTTTCGAGTTAATCAATAATGATTAACATAATGTATATTCTATTTTTAGTTATACACTATAAAGCGTGCCTGTATTTGTGGTGCGTTTTGCTTATATCTTGAAAACAGCGGCTCTGTTTTAGATTAGGATCTGCGCTATACAACTGTCAAAATCCAATTGCGCTACACTTGGTAGTCGAGTGAAGTCTTTTTTGAGCGAAATCCTAAGTATGTTCTTGAGCTGAGATCTACGAAATAAAAGCAAAGATCTTGCGGCGGGATAAGATCTAGCCCTGTGTTGGTAGTCCATTTGTTAGATCTTGGATTAGATCCTTTATTTCTAGATATTGGCTAAGATTTGCTGCTGCACCTTACACCACCAGAGCACAGGCGTGTTTGGCTTAAAGCAAAGATCTTGATGGTAGAGTAAGATCTTATTAGTCTATTGTTAGATCTTAGGTTATATTTTGAGTGCTAGTGCGTGGCTTATTCCTAGATCTTAGGCTAAAATCTACCACCATTAAACAAGGATTGTGTCTGTCCCGTGCTTACAAACAAGCACACATCAACGTTTGCTACGACTTGCAAAGCACCGCACGCCACCAACAAACACTGTTGATAACCCGTATTTGCACCGTAACAAAAGCTACCGATACCACGCTATTGCCACCAAGCAAGCTACCAACCGGCGTGGTGTCTTACGCTGTACCGTATTTTCTGCCGCCATTGCCTAGTGGTGTGTCTTTCCGTTGCCTAATTTGCACGCGTGTTTTTCCGTTCTGCTACGCGTGCTTAGATCTTGCACCACCGTGTCATACCGCACTGTGTCGTGCCCGTGCCTTAGATCTTACGCACCCTAGTTCTTGCCACGCGCTGCCACACCGTGTTAGATCTTGTCCCGTCCTTGCCCCCGCCCCGCGATAGATCTTGCACTCCCGCCTACTCCCACTCACAAGCCAAGCTCTTGCTTTAAGAACTGCCCCGTGTAGCTGCCCGTTTTTTTGTGCGTTTTGGCTAGATCCCTTGGCCTGCCTTGTGCGACGATTCTGCCGCCGCCGCTGCCGCCTTCTGGCCCCATATCTATAATGTAGTCGGCATTTTTTATGACGTCTAGGTTGTGCTCAATCACCACGACGGAGTTGCCAAGATCCACCAAGTGATTTAGCACGCCGATGAGCTTGTCAATGTCTGCAAAATGCAGCCCCGTCGTCGGCTCGTCAAGAATGTAGAGCGTTTTGCCCGTGTCTTTCCTTGAGAGCTCCTTTGCTAACTTAATGCGTTGTGCCTCGCCGCCACTTAAATTCACGGCGTTTTGCCCCAGCGTAATGTAGCCAAGCCCCACCGCTTGCAGGGTGCGCGCCTTGGCGTAGATCTTTGGAATGCTCGCAAAAAACTCGCACGCTTCATCGACGGACATATTCAGCACTTCGCTGATGTTTTTGTCCTTGTAGGTAACTTCTAGCGTTTGCGCGTTGTATCTCGTGCCCCCGCAGGCGTCGCATTTGACTAAAATGTCTGGCAAAAAGTGCATTTCTATTTTAATTTCACCATCGCCGCTGCATTTTTCGCACCTGCCGCCTTTGACGTTAAAGCTAAACCTGCCAAGCGAATACCCGCGCAACTTGGCTTCTTTGGTTGATGAAAACAGCTCCCTGATGTCGTCCATCATACCCGTGTAGGTCGCTGGAATGCTGCGCGGCGTCCTGCCGATGGGGCTTTGGTCTAGGTAAATGACCTTGTCTAGTTTTTCTAATCCCAAGCACTCAACGCCTTTTACCGTCTTAATCTTGCGCGCGTGGTTTAAGATCTCTTGCGCCACAGGCAGGAGCGTTTGCAAAATGAGCGAGCTTTTGCCACTGCCGCTTACGCCCGTTACGCACACAAGGTTACCAAGCGGCAAGGACACGCTAAGATCTTTAATGTTATTCAAGCTCACGTTTTTAATTTCTAGGTAATCTTTTTGCGCCCTGCCCCTAAAATACTCAATTTTTTTGCGCCCAAAGATGTAATCCGCCGTCGGGGTCTTTGCCGTCTTTAGCCGCGCGGTTTCATCGGCGTAGATAATCTCCCCGCCGTATTTGCCAGCGCCTGGGCCAATATCCACCACAAAGTCGCTTTGCAAGATGGTTTCTTTGTCGTGCTCCACCACAAAAACGCTATTGCCCTTATCGCGCAGGTTTTTTAGCGTCTTGATGAGCTTTTGCGTGTCGCGCTCGTGCAAGCCAATGGAGGGCTCGTCAAGCACATACATAACCCCCGTTAGCCCCGAGCCAATCTGCGAGGCAATGCGAATGCGCTGGCTCTCCCCGCCGCTAATGGTGCGGGCGTCGCGCCCAAGCGTGATGTAGCCAAGCCCCACGTCGTAAAGAAAAAACAGCCGCTCGCGGATCTCTTTTAAAATCGGCGCGGCGATGAGCTGCTGCTGCGCGCTTAGCCCCGTAAAATTTGCTTCTTGCGTGAAAAATTGATGCGTCTGGTCTATCGGCAGCTCTAAGATCTCTCCAATCGTTTTGCCCCCTACTCTAACGGCAAGGCTTTCTTTTTTTAAGCGCCGCCCACGGCAAACGGGGCAGGTTTTTTCCGTTACGTAATCTTCAAAATCCCTTTGATTTTTCAGCATCTCATATGCAATGGCACTCACGCCGCCAAAGGTTTTTTTAAGCGGCGTGCGCTTCCAAGAAAAGCTCACAAGATCTGCTGAGCCGTGCAAAATGGCGTTTTGGTCTTGCTCGCTAAGCTCATCAAAAGATCTAGACGTATCTATGCCCCGCGCCGCGCAAACGGCAAGCAAAAATTTATGATAGAGGCGGT
>CAUTXO010000064.1:0-8682 GCA_963542625.1 uncultured Helicobacteraceae bacterium
AGCGAGCGCTTGTTTTGAGCGTGCGAGCGCTTTTAGCTGGCAAACGCGCAGCTGTTTTATCAGGACTTGCTAAAATGCGCGCTCAAATCAAAGGACTTTTTGTGCTAGAAAAAATCAATTTGCTAAAACAAGAGATAAAAAAGGTTGTCGTGGGGCAAGAGGAGATGATAAACGCGTGCCTAACGGGCATATTTTGCAACGGGCATATCTTGCTAGAGGGCGTGCCGGGCGTGGCAAAAACGACGACGGTAAATACCCTTGCAAAGGGCTTGGGGCTTGACTTTAAGCGCATTCAATTCACGCCAGATCTCCTGCCTGGCGACATCATCGGCGCGGAGATCTTCGACCAAAAAAACAACGAGTTTAAGATTAAGAAAGGCCCGATTTTTACTAACTTGCTACTTGCTGATGAGATAAACCGCGCGCCGGCTAAGGTGCAATCGGCCTTACTTGAAGTTATGCAAGAGCGCCAAGTTACCATCTCTCAAAGTTCATTCACGCTGCCGCCGCCGTTTTTCGTGCTTGCCACGCAAAATCCTATCGAGCAAGAGGGCGTGTATTCTTTGCCTGAAGCGCAACTTGACCGCTTTATGCTGAAAGTTTTTGTTTCATATCCGTCAAAAGAGCAGGAGCTAGAGATTGTAGCCAAAGCCCGCAATAGCCAAAGCGGCGCGGGGGGTAGCGCGGTGCAAAAAATTTTAGAGCGCGAAGATCTAAGCGAAATCTCGCGCCTAATTGAAAGCGTGCATATGGACGAGCAGGTTCAAGAATACATCGTAGATCTTATCTTTGCCACGCGTGCTAGCCAGCACCTAGCCTATGGCGCTAGCCCACGCGCTAGCATAGATCTAACCAAAGCCGCGCGCAGTTTTGCCTTTTTAAGCGGCAAAGATTACGTCTCGCCTAGCGACGTGGCGCAAGCAGCATACCCAGTTTTGCGCCATCGCTTGGTGCTAAGCTACGAAGCCCAAGCAAACGAAACGCCAGCAGACGCCATAATCGATGAGATCCTAGCAAGCGTGCGGATCCCCTAATGCAAAAGCTCTTTTTAGGGGCAAAAAAGCAACTTTTTAGCGCGCTTGCGGGCCTACACTCGCTCAAAAAAGAAGGCGATGGCTTTGACTTTGCCCGTATGCGCGAATACGAGCTAGGCGACGACACGCGCCATATCAATTGGCTAGCCACCGCCAAGCACCAAAGCCCGCTTGTAAAGGTGTTTAACGCAGAAAACAAGCTCCAAATTTGCGTCGTGGCGCTTTTAAACGGTAGCGCGGTTTTTGGCACACGCGTGCAGAAAGTTGAGCTCATCGCAAACCTAGCGCAGGCGCTAATTCTAGGCGGCGTCAAAGCTGGGGATCTTGTGCGCGCTTGCATTTTTAATTCACACGTGCAAAGGGATCTTCGCCGCATTGCAAAGCCGCGCGCGGGAGTGGATTTTGCGCGGGGGGTTATGCAAACAGAGCTAATTGGCAAAAGCATTGACTACACTGCGCTTGAAAGCTTTTTGCGCAGCGGGGTTAGGCGCAGATCGCTAGTTATTTTAATAGGCGATTTTTGGGGCATTAAAACCTTTCCGTTTATTGCAAGCGCCAAGCGCCACGATCTTGTTTGCCTTGTGGTGCGGGATAAACTAGAAGAAGGCGCTAGCGCTACGGGCTTTGAGTATTTGATAGACCCGGTGTTTGAAACACCCTTTGGCGGTTCCGTCAATGCCGGCGTCTTAAAGGATTTGCGCGCGCGCGTGGGGGCTTATGACGCCGCACTTTCCGCAAACTTTGCGCGCTTTGGCATTCGCCACGCCAAAATTTACACCGGTGGCGACTTGCTTAGATCTTTACAAAGGGTCTTTCGTGGCGGATATTAAGCCGGTTGTCCCTGTGTTTGATTTGAGTGATTACTACGCCGTTATTTTGCTTGGCGTCCTAGCCTTTGCGCTTTTTTTGGCGCTGGCGTTTTTCTTGGCGCGCCTAGCAAACCGGGCAAACCCAAGAAAGCAGATCTTACGCGCACTAAATGAGCTAGATCTTAGCGACACAAAGCAAGCCGCGTATGAGATCTCGCGCCTAGCGCACCGCCTAGAGCGCGACAAAACGCACGAAGTTTTCATCTCCCTTTGCGCGGCGATGGATAAATACAAATACAAAAAAACGCCGCCCAAAGCCTTTGGCGGCCAAGATCTAGCGCTTTTAAAAACATTCATTGAGCGGCAAAATGATTAGCTTTGAATACCCGCTTGCTGCCTTGCTACCGCTTGTTTTTGCGGTTTGCGGCGTGTTTTGCCGTATGAAGCCGCGCGCCATTTACTTCCCAAACGCTGGGGCGCTAAGCCGTCTTACGCGCGCTCGGGCGCTAAACCTTAAGTTTATTTTCAAGTGGCTGACGATTTTTGCGCTAAGCGCCGCGCTTGCTTCGCCCGTGATTTACGACGAAACGCAAGATGAAACAAACAAAGGCATAGACATCGTCCTAGCCTTTGACTTAAGCGGCTCTATGCAAGATCCTTTCAGCGAAGATCTTGTGTTTTTTTATGGCGCTAACGTGCCATCAAAATTTGAAGTAAGCCGCGCGATTATAAAAGACTTTATCTCCCGGCGCACAAATGATAACATCGCAATCGTCGGCTTTGGGCGTTATGGCTTTTTGATTTGCCCGCTAACCTACGACAAGGCCCTAGCGCTAAAGATCCTAGAAAGCGTGGCAATAAAACCCAGCTTTTCAGGCGGCACGGCAATTGGAGAAGGCGTAGCAAGATCCGTGCAGCAGCTACTTGGCTCGAAAGCAAAAACGAAGATAATCGTGCTTGTAACAGACGGCTTGGAAGAAGGCAGCGTCAAAATCACTATGGCGCAAGCGGGGGAAATGGCAGCGGCTGAAAACATAAAAGTTTATACGGTGGCAATAGGGCAAAGGGGGCGCAAGGATTTGCAAGATCTAGCGCAAAAAACCGGCGCGCAAAGCTTTAACGCCGCGCGCGCACAGGATTTGCAGCAAATTTACGCAAAAATTGACGCCCTAGAAAAAAGCGAGATAAAAGCCGGCGAGTATAAGCGCAAAACGCCCTACTTTTACTACCCGCTTTTTGTGGCGTTTATCTCCGCGCTACTTTTTACCGTTTTGCTTAGGAAAAGCTTATGATAGATCTAATGTATCCGCAGCTGTTTTTTTACCTTTTTATCCCAACCGTCGTGCTTTTTGGCGTGCTGTTTTCTAGGAGCGCGCAGAAAGAAAGCCCCTTTGCTCAGGCGGTGCTAGAGCGCTTGCTAAAAGGCGGCGGCGCGGGGCCCTTAACGCGCATTACGCTTTTATTCATCAGCATTTTTTTTATGATCCTAGCCCTTTTGCGCCCTTTTATTCCGCTTGGGCGCGAAGAAACCGAGCTAAAAAGAAGCGATATTTTCATTTTGCTTGATATTTCCGCGTCAATGGGCGCTAGCGATGTTTATCCAAGCCGCCTAGGCCTTGCCAAAGAAAAAATCGCGCAGCTTTTAAGTAAGCCAGGCGCTAATAACTTTGCCGTCGTTGCTTATGCAGATGATGCCTTTTTGGTTTGCCCGCTGACGCCATCTAAACAAAGCGTGGAGTATTTGGTGCGCTCGCTTGAAGTAGTGCAAGGCGGTGGGTCTTCAATGCTAAACGGGCTCAAAGCCATTGATGAAAATTTTAAAACAAAGAACAAGACGGTCGTGGTTTTTAGTGACGGCGGCGATGGTGACTTGCGCGCTGAAATTGCCTACGCAAAAAGCGCTAATATGAAGATCTTTGCCGCCGGGCTTGGCCTAGAGCGCGGCACGGTGCTGTATGATGAAAGTGGCGGGGTTTTAAGGGCTGGGGATAAACCCGTCATTAGCCGCTTTAACCCACAGCTAAAACTCCTAGCGCAAGAGACAAGCGGCGCCTTTTTGCACGCGGGCTATGGCGATGATACGCTTGAGTTTTTTAAGAGCATAAACCCGCCGCCAAAGAGCGTGAAATCCAAAGAGCTAGAAGCTAAGCGCGAGCTTTTTTACATTCCGCTAGCCCTTGCCGCGCTGTTTTTTGCGCTTGGGGTATTTTCTTTGCCGCGCATTGGTGGCTCAAAGGCGCGTGAGATCTCTAAGGCGCGTGGCGGCGGTGGTGCGGCTGTTTTGCTTTGCGTGTTTGCCGCTAGCGGCGCGGTGGGAGACGCGCAGGCGCTTAGCTATGATTTTAAAGCAATGCAAGAAGGCAACCGGCTGTATGAAAAGAACGATTTTACAGGCGCGCTAAAGGCTTACTCTGGCGTGAAAGATCCATCGCAAAAGCAAGAAGCAAGGCTGCGGCATAACATCGGCAACGCGCATTATAGGCTCGGCGCTTACGAGCAGGCGGTGAAGTCTTACGAGCGCGCGCTAAAGCTAGACCCGGCTATGCAAAATACAAAGTTCAACCTTGACCTAGCGCGCCAGATGTTGCAAAAGCAGCAGCAAACAGCGCAGGAGCCAAGATCTAAGCAAGATCCAAAGAGCGGGCAAGATCCGTCTAGCGCACAGGATCTAAGCAGGGCTCAAGATACATCTAGCGCTCAAGAGCCAAGATCCGCGCAGGGCAAGCAAGAGCAAAGATCTAAGCAAGACCAAGCGCAGCAAGGCGCACAAGATCTTAGCGCCGCTCAAGATCCACACGGCGCCAAAGATCCAAGCGGCAAGCAAGATCCTAACAAGGTGCAAGATCTAAAAGGCGGGCAGGATCCAAACGCCAAAGATCCACGCAAGGCTCAAGATCCAAGCCCCGCCAAAGATCTTGCGCGCGGGCAAGATCTAACAGATCCAAACACCAAAGATCCAAGCGCAAAAGACCACGCCCGCCAAGCCACGCAAGATCTCTTAAAGCGGCTAGGCGAAAGCAAAAACCCCCTAAGCCCGGAAGTTTTACGCAAAGGAGAAAAAAGTGAATTTAACTGGTAAGACCCTTTTATTTTTATGCCTAGCGCTAGGGCTTTTTGGCGCGGCAAGCGTCAAGTTTGAAAGCAGCCAAATCAGGCTAGGGCAGGCTGGGGCGCTTGTGCTAGAAGGCGATTTCGTAGAGCCTGTTAGCATCGCCGGGCTTGAAATTACAGGCCGCAGCAGCAATTCTTACACGTCCATCATTAACGGCAAGGTTAGTTCGCGCAACCTCCTAAGGCTTGAATTTTACCCGCAAGGCGACCTTGAGCTAAACGCCAAAGACTTCGGCGGCGTTAATGAAAAACTGCGCCTAAGGGTGCTAAAAGATCCGCATAGTGATATTAGCTTTACGATAAAAACGCCCGCAAAAACGCTCACGCAAGGTCAAAGCGCGGCGCTGGATTTTCTCATTACCATTCCGCCAAACGCGCCCTTTGCTGGGGGATCTTTGCATTTTAGAGCAAGCAAATCGATGAACTCTGGCTCAGATCTTGAGTTTTTGGGCGTTGGAAATGGCGAGCTAAAGTTTAGCAAGCGCGTTTTACCTAGCGGCGCGCAGGAGTGGAGCGCGCGGGCGTTTATCAAGGCGCACAAAAGCGGGCGCGTGGCAATTGAGCCCTTTGGGCTGGGCGCGTCATATCTTGACGGCGAGCGCGTGTTTTTTTCTAACCGCCTTGTGCTAACTGTAGATCCCCTGCCTGCGGGCGTTTCTTTGGTGGGGCGCTATAAGGTGCAAGCAAGCGTGGATAGTGCGCGCGTGGAGGCGGGCAAGGCGCTGACTTACACCTTTAGAATTTACGGCGAGGGGGATTTGGAGCACTTTAACCTTGAAATGCCGCCCGTGCCAAAGGCTAGCGTCTTTGACGACAAGCCGATTTTTGAAAGAGACGCTGGAAGCGCGGTGGGCTGGCAAGGTGCTGGAAGCGTTGCCGTGAGCCAAAAGACCTTTAAAAAGATCTTTGTGGCAAACGAGAGCTTTACAATTCCGCCTGTGAGTGTGAAGTTTTTTGACGGCAAGCGGGTGGTGGAAATTAAAAGCGATGAGTTTAAAATAGAAGTTACGGGCGGGGCAAGGGCGGATAATTTTGCGGATTTTAGCCGCGGGGGTGCTGGTGCTGGCGCGGATCTAGGTGCGGGAGCGCACGCAGATCTTAGCGCGGACGACGGGCAAGATCTTAAGGATCCAAGCAAAGCCAAAGATCTAGGCGCAGCTGGAGATCCAAGCCCCGCCAAAGATCTAAGCGCCGCGCAGGGGTTTTGGCTAGGGCTAGCGCTTGGCGCCATTTTTGGCGTGCTTGGCGTAGCGGGCGCTTTGGGCGCGCGCAAGATCTTAGCCGCTCGCAGGGGTCGCGGCTACCGCGCGGGGTGGCTATTTAAAAGCAAAAAAGACTACTTGCAAGAGTTTTTGAAATTTGGCGCTAGAGCGGATCTAAGGCCTGTAATTTGCGCGCTAGAAGATGAAATTTACCAGGGCAAACCGCCTAAATACAGCTTGCGTGCCCTAGCGGCGATACACAAAAAACTTCAAACAAAAGATAGTAAAATCCGCGCCAAGGATACTTTGTGAGACATTTTTTAACCTTAAAAGATTTTAGCCGGGACGAATTACTAGAGATTTTAAGCCTTGCGAGCGAGATTAAAGCCACCTACGGCAAGCGCAGATCCACGCATTTAGATGGCAAAACGCTTGGGATGATCTTTGAAAAATCAAGCACTAGAACGCGCGTGAGTTTTGAAGCGGGTATTTATCAGCTTGGCGGGAATGGGATCTTTCTTAGCGCGCGCGATACGCAGCTTGGGCGCGGCGAGCCTGTGCGCGATACGGCGCGGGTGCTAAGCCAAATGGTGGATATGCTGATGATTAGGACGTTTTCTCAAGAGCGCTTGGAAGAATTTGCGCGTTTTAGCACAATCCCCGTCATCAACGGGCTTAGCGACAGTTACCACCCCGTGCAACTGATGGCGGATTACCTAACGATGCAAGAATTTGGCAAGGACAAAAACTCGCTTGTGTGCTGGGTTGGCGACGCGAACAATATGTCTAATTCCCTTATGTATTTGTGCGCGATTATGGGGCTAGATCTTAACCTTGCTACGCCGGCCGGGTATGAATACGACCCGCAAGTTTGGCGCACGGCACAAGATCTAGCGCAAAAATCCGGCGCGCGCATAGAGCTTTTTAGGGACCCGCGCCTTGCTATTAAAAACGCGGACGTGGTTAGCACAGACGTTTGGACGTCTATGGGGAATGAAGCCGAGCAAGAGCGCCGCTTGAGAGACTTTGCGGGCTTTACCATTGACGCGGATCTTATGAGCCTAGCCAAAAAAGACGCGCTGGTGCTGCATTGCTTGCCCGCGCACAGGGGCGAAGAGATCACAGACGATGTGTTTGAAGCGCACGCGGGGGAGATCTTTACGCAAGCTGGCAACCGCCTGCACGCTCAAAAGGGCATAATGGTTTGGCTAGCCGCTAATCAATGATACTTCTAGGCTCGACGGGATCCATAGGCGTAAATGCGCTAGAAATTGCAAGGCGCTACGGGCTTGCAACCGATGTGCTTGCCGCGGGCTACAATCACGCGCTACTTCAAAAGCAAATAGACGAATTCCACCCGCGCACGGTTGTAGTAGCAGACATCGCCACAGCGCAAAAGATTAATCACGGCAGGGTTTTGGTGGGCGCGCAAGGGGTGGCGCGGGCTTTGGAAGAATCAAAAGACAGGCTTGTTGTTAATGCATTTGTTGGCGCGCTTGGTTTAATGCCAAGCCTTAAAGCACTTGAGTGCGGCAAGGATCTAGCCCTTGCAAATAAAGAATCCCTTGTGATGGGCGGCAAGTTTTTAAGCGCTGAAAAAATCACACCCATAGACAGCGAGCACTTTGGCGTTTGGTATCTCTTGCAAGGCGCGGCAAGTGGCGTGGCGACGAGCAGATCTGGCAACGGTGCTGGAAATGGCGCTAGCAGTAGCACTGGCAATGGCTTTGGTAACGGCGCAGCGGCAAGTGGCGGATCTTGCGCGGCTAGCGTGGCAAAACAAAGCGCAAAAAAATTGGCAAAAAGGCTCATCATCACAGCAAGCGGCGGGGCGTTTCGCGATTGGGATCTGCGCGACATTCCAAACGCTTCTTTTGCCGATAGCCAAAGGCACCCAAACTGGGTTATGGGCAAAAAAATCACCGTTGATAGCGCGTCGATGGTGAATAAACTCTTTGAGATCCTAGAGTGCTACTGGCTTTTTAAGGGCAGCTTGCAAGATGGCGCGAACATTGACGCCGTGATAGAAAAAAGGTCCTTAATCCACGCAATGGTCGGCTTTGCAGACGGTAGCCTTACGATGCACCTAGCCGGCGCGGATATGAAGTTGCCAATTGCGTACGCGCTTCTTGGCAAGGTAGGCGATGAAATAATCCCAAGCCTTGATCCTTTGCAACTTGGCAGCTTTGAGTTTGCGGAAATTTCGCTCAAGCGCTACCCGCTTTGGGCGCTAAAAAAAGACTTGCTTGCCAACACGGATCTAGGCATAACGCTGACGGTGGCAAATGACTTTTTCGTCGCCAAATTCATCGCCGGCGAGATAGCGTTTGGCAAGATCCAAGCGGGCATTTTTAAGGCGCTAGAAAAGTTTTGGCACGCGCGCGCTGGGTCGGTTGATGATGTTTTTGCGCTCCAAGCTGATGTTTTGCGCTTTTGCCAAACGCTGGATTTGTGTGCATTTTAGCCACTCAATCGTTACTTGCTTGCTAGATCTTATAGGCACCGCCCGCCGCCAAAGCACCCGCC
>CAUTXO010000065.1:0-8500 GCA_963542625.1 uncultured Helicobacteraceae bacterium
GATGACGATTAAAGGGCTAATTGGTTCGCTCATATTTTGGCTTTCGTGTGAAGTGCGGACAAGGCACAAGAGTGCGAGCGCAAAGCAAACGCAAAATTTGCAAAAAACGGAGTGCAAAACGCGAAAAACCGCGCAAAGTCTGCAAAGATCGTGAAAAACGGAGCATAAACGGAGCGCGTAAAAGCCACGCAAAGCCTAAATGGATTTGCAAGCTCCGCGTTAGGGGCTGCCGCGCAAAGGGCAAGAGATCTAGCGCGGGGCTTAATCTTACGCACGTTTTGCCAATACGCTTTGGCAACGCGGGCAGGGCGTGTCTGATTGCTCGGCGCTATGCTTCCAGCAACGCGGGCATTTAAACCCCAGAGCGCGGGCGATGAAAAACTTTGCGCCTTGAACTTCGAAGCTAGCAAGGCTTTCCTTTGGCTCGCCACGCTCCACGCTAGAGCACAAAAACCAATCCTGCGCTGAGACGCTATCAAGCGATAAAACGCTTTCGCAGCTTGTAAAAAGCGCCAGTTCTAGCGTGGATTTTATCGTGCCTTGTTTTTTTAGCTCATCGACGCGCAAGTTAAATTCATCGCGCGCGGCCTTTAGCATATCCGCGCTGAAATCAAGCTCAAGATCTTCAATCGGCTCGTAGGTAAAGTCAAAAATGCTCTCCTTGTCTTGGCGCAAGATCTTTGGTGCGTGGCGGACGATTTCATCGGCAGTGTAGGTTAGCACAGGCGCGATGAGCCCCAAGAGCGAGCGGGCGATGTAATAAAGCGCGCTTTGTGCGCCGCGCCTTTGGAGGGCGTCTTTGGCGTCGCAATAGAGCCTATCTTTTGAGATGTCTAGGTAGATCCCCGAGAGCTCGACGATTAAAAAGTTGTTGATTTTTTGCAGCGCTTTGGAAAAATCGTAGTTCAAAAAATGCGCGTTTGCTTCGTCAAAAACGTTCTTGGCAGAGCTTAAGATCCACCTGTCAAGATCTCTTAGATCCGCCACCTTAAGCGGCGTTTTTAGGTCGTAAATATTCGCTAGCAAAAAGCGGAAAGTGTTTCGCAGCTTTTTGTATTGCTCCGCCGTTTGCGTCAAGATCCCATCGCTAATGCGTTGGTCGTTTTGGTAGTCGCTGTTTGCCACCCAAAGGCGCAAGATCTCAGCGCCGTAGTTTTTCACCACATCAGCGGGGGCGACCACATTGCCCTTGGATTTACTCATCTTTTCGCCCTTTTCGTCCATCGTAAAACCGTGCGTTACGATGCTTTCAAACGGCGCGCGCTCGTGTGCGGCGATGCTAACGAGCAGCGAGCTTTGAAACCACCCGCGGTGCTGGTCGCTGCCCTCTAAATACATTGACGCGGGGTAGGCGCCAGCGTCGTAATTGCCCGATTGCAGCACGCAAAATTGCGTCGATCCGCTGTCAAACCAAACGTCTAAAATGTCGTTTGTTTTTTCTAGATCTTGCGCGTCGTAACCGCTACCGGGGACTAAGAGATCTTCAACGCTTCGCTCATACCACGCGTTGCAGCCTTCTTTTTCAAAGATCATCGCGATGAAGTTTAAGACCTTTTCATCGTAGATGACCTTGCCCGTTTTTTTGTGGCGGAAAAAGGCTATCGGCACGCCCCAGTCGCGTTGGCGCGAAATGCACCAGTCGGGGCGGTTTTGTATCATCGACGTAATGCGGTTTATGCCCGTTTTTGGGTAAAAGGTAACGCCGCCAAGCGCTTCTAGCGCGCGCTGCCTTAGCGTTTTTTTCTCCTTGCCAAAGGGCTTATCCATCAAAATAAACCACTGCTTCGTCGCGCGGTAAATCACGGGCTGGTGCGTGCGCCAACAAAAGGGGTAGGAGTGCGTGAATTCGCTTACGTGTATGACCGCCGCGCCAAGATCTTGGATAACCAGCGGGCTAGCGTCAAAAACGTGCATTCCTAGATACTTCTTAGGATCTTTAAATAGCCCTAGCTTTTCTATCGTTTCATCGTATTTGCCGTCGTCATCAACGGGCATTGTGATTTTTATGCCGTATTTTAAGCACACGCGGTAGTCGTCCTCGCCGTGCCCGGGCGCTGTATGCACGCAGCCTGAACCGTTATCCATCGTTACGTGCTCGCCAAAAATTAGGCGCGATTTCCGCCCGTTTAGCGGATTGATGGCGTTTAGGTTTTCAAGGGCAGCCACGCTTAGATCTTGCGCTATTTCATCGTCCAAAACCCCGCTTTCTTTCATCGCGGCAAGGCGCTTTTTTGCCACAATAAAGCCCCGTTTTGTTAGGACGTATTCTTCGTCTTTATTAAAGGCTATGGCTTCGTTTGCGGGCAAAGTCCAAGGCGTCGTCGTCCAAATAATCACGCTAGCGCCCTTTGTGCCAAGCTGCGCGTTTGCTTCGTCATCAAGCGCAAAGCTCACGTAAAGCGAATAATCCTTTTTGTCTTGGTATTCCACTTCAGCTTCAGCCAGCGCACTGCGCGCCGCCCACGACCAAAACACAGGCTTTTTGCGCTCTTCTAAAAGCCCCTTTTGCGCCACCGCGCACAGCTCGCGGTAAATGTTTGCTTCAAAGGCGTAATCCATCGTGATGTAGGGCGCGTCCCAATCCGCCACGACGCCAAGCGTTTTAAATTCATCGCGCTGAATGTCAATGAATTCTTTTGCGTGCGCCTTGCAAAGGTCGCGGATCTTAGACTTTGCAAGCGTTTCTTTTTTTTCGCGGCCGATCTTTTTCTCCACCTGTTGCTCTATTGGCAAGCCGTGGCAATCCCAGCCAGGCGTAAAGCGCACAGATGCGCCACGGAAAAAATGCGTTTTAATCACAATGTCTTTTAGGATCTTATTGAGCGCGTGGCCTATGTGGATATGCCCGTTTGCGTATGGCGGGCCATCGTGAAAGGCAAAATCATAACTCCCGCGCCGTTTTAGCTTCTCATAAACGCCACCGCTAAACCACTCGGCGTATTTTTTCGGCTCTTCTTGCGTTAAATTTCCGCGCATAGGGAAGGTCGTGTTTGGCAAAAGCAAGGTATCTTTATAATCCATATTTATCCTTAAACTAATAAAAAATTTTCGGGCGCACCAGTGGCGAATGCACGTATTTGCTGTCTTGATAGTAAGAGTTTATCAGGCTTAGCACAAAGCGCTTTAGCTTTGGATCTAAGAACATATTGACGTAAAGCCGCTCTAAGATCTTGGAGCGCTTATACACTCTTACCTTTTTGTCCGACGTTCTTTCTAAGATCTCGTCAAAACTCATATATTCAGGCCCGCAAAGCGAGTAAGTTTCGTCCCATTTGGCGGGGTTTTTCAGCGCAAATTTGATGTTTTGCACGATGTCTTTATAATGTATAGGCGCAATTCTATCGTCTGCGTTGCCGTATCGCGCCACGCGGCTAGCCTTTTCTTTGAGCCCGCGCATAAAATTTTCTAGCTTAGATCCCGCGCCAAAAATCGGCGAAAGGCGGAAAATGATGTATTTTAGCCCGCTATTTTCTACCGCGCGCTCGCTTAAGATCCGCGCCTTTTGGTAGCTATCTTTTACTCTCTCAACGTCGTTGATAGAAAAGTGGATTAGCTTTTTAATGTGATTTTTCTTAGCAAGGCTTATCAGGTTTGACGTGGAATCCACAATCTCGCGCCTAATGTCTTGCTCTTTGTCCTCGTTTGTATCAATGCAATTTATCAGCAGATCCACCTTTTGCGTAAAGAGCAGATCAAAATCCGCGCGCCTTGAAAGGTCGTAAATAAGATTATTTTTGCAGACGGGGTTTCTCACGGTTTTGGAAATATTAATAAAATTTTCACCGTATAGCTCCTCGATGATCTTTGAACCAAGAAAACCACTTCCACCGGCAATTAAAATATTCAAAACCCATTCCTTAGAGTGAAAAATGTATGCTACACACCTTTTACTTACAAAGCAATTAAGCATTTTCGCAAACTTTACGCGGGCGCGCTTGACATTTTAAACTTCATTTGTCTATAATCCCAACTTCAAAAAAATGGTATCGACTGACTCGTTAGCTCAGTAGGTAGAGCACCTCCCTTTTAAGGAGGGGGTCGTTGGTTCAAATCCAACACGGGTCACCACTGTTTTAGTTCTTGTCCCCATCGTCTAGCGGCCAAGGACGCTACCTTTTTCGGGTAGAAACAGGGGTTCAAATCCTCTTGGGGACGCCATTTAACGGATGATTAGCTCAGTTGGTAGAGCGCTACCCTTACAAGGTAGATGTCAGAAGTTCGAGCCTTCTATCATCCACCACTTGGTTTGGTAGTTCAGCTGGTTAGAACGCCTGCCTGTCACGCAGGAGGTCGCGGGTTCGAGCCCCGTCCAGACCGCCATTTAAAATCTCATACACATTTAAGATCCTTTGTTTTGCCGCCCTAAAAAGCGGCAATTTTTGTTTTGCGGTGGCTTTGGCGTTGCTAAGATCTTGGCAAGATCTTGGCTTAGATCTAGTGCAAGTCTTGGCGCAAGATCCGTGCAAGATCTAAGCTTGGATCTTATGCCAAGATCCGCGCGGCAAATTTTATTAACAGTGCTTATTAAATCTGTATTGCGCCCCCCCCCCACGCTACTAAAAAACAAAGAAAATCGCCCGCTGCGTAAAAGTTTTTGTTATATAATGTGCGCGTTTAACTTAAAGGATTCAGAATGAGGTCTTTAAATTCCGCTTTATTTTTACTTTTGTTTTTAATTTTTAGCGTGGTAAACGCGGCGCCAGCTAGCGTGCAAAAGCAAAGAGCCACGAACTTAGGCGATTGCACGGGGCAATCCCCAATGTGCGCGGACGTGTTTAGATCCGGGCTTGGCACCACAGGCGAGGGGATCTTAAGCCTTGAAAAGGGCGTGGAAATAAAAAACACGCGCAAGGGCGAAAACAACACAAACACGCTCTTTGGTGCCACATCGCAATGCAAAACGGTTAATTCCTTTGGCAACGGCAGCATTTGCCAATACCAGCCAGATAATCCAAAATGCGACGGCAGCAATTGCGCCACAGACGGCAGCGCCACGCAATGCTTGAGCGATAGAGATCTTGGCGCGATAGACACCTACACAGATAAAAAGGGCATAGGCAAGCCTTGGACGCTAGTTGTAGGAGAGATTAAGACCGTTTCAAAGCCAAACGAAATAAACGCGCTTTACTTAAACACCGGCTCAACGATGATAATCGACCAAGAGCAATGCAAGCTAGAACATCCAGACGCTTGCAGCGACGACTTCAAAATTTACCTAAACGTTTTGCACCTACACACGGGCGCAAACCTAATCATCAAAGGCAAGGTTAAACTTTACATAAAATACTTCGGTTTTGGCACGTGGATCACAGCTTGGAATAGCAAAATCATCGTCCCAAAGGGCAGCTCGCTAGAAATTCGCGCTAACGACTGGGCTAGATTTTCATCAGAAGCAGACAGCTTCTTTTCTAGCGTAATCGTAGATGGCAAGCTCAAGGTTTATGCGCTTGGCAAGGACAAGGGCAAGCTAGATCTTAGCTTTGATAAAAGGCAAAACGCCGCCCTATTTTTCAAGAAACTAAAGCCGCAAGAGCAAACCTACCTAACCACTTGCGCTGATGAAAACACGACAAAACAGCGTTGCACCTACATAGAAAACAACACAAGCGTCAAGTGCGAGCTTGGCGCGGATCTATCAGATCTTATGGAAAAGGACTGGTGCAACAAAACGCCAAAGAAAAGCGCAGACGGCACGGTGTATGAAGTGGATTGCAACAGAACCAAAGCGGCAAGTTTTATGACGGGCGCAAAATTTCAAAACGGCAAGCTAACACACACGGACAGTGGTTTTCAAACATACTTGACAAACAATGATTGTTATTTAACAGAAGACAACATCACCGCTTGCAAAAAAGAAAGCCCATTTAGCTGGACGCTAAGCCAAGCGCAATGCCATTTTGATGAAAACGCGACCGTCAAATGCAGCCCAGACGCCACCAATTACAGCTATTGCTACGTAACGGCAGAAAGGCAAAACGGAGACATTCGCTTTGAGCCGGGCTTGAGAGTTTTTGTCAATCCAACCACCAAGGCCTCCGCGCAATTTTTTGCAAAGGGAGACATCATCGCCGGTGAAAGGTGGAACGCCAACACAGCCGGATCTTACGGCGCGGTGCAACTAAACTGGTCTTATGTGGAAAACCTAGATGATTACGTCAAATGCCGAATGGGAGAAAAAGTCAGCGCTTGCGCAAGCATAAAAGATGAAACAGAATACGTCCAATGCCAAATGAGAGCTTGCACGCTACGCTTTCACGACCATAACGACGCCGGCGGGCTTGGAATGTATGCTGGCGGGCAGATAAGAATTCACGATGGCTCAAAAGTGCAAGGCTTGCTTTATAGCTCAAGTAGCGAAAGCGAGAAAGCCCCCGGCAAGGACGCGCCAAAAAGATACTACGGCACGCCGTATTGCTCTCACGACCAGCAAAAAGCTTGCATTGCGGCATTCTTAAAAGAACCCGACGGCGAGGGTCCAACAAAACAGAAACAATGCGCCGATAGGGTCGAGAAGTGCTATGAGGATTGCAAAAATTGCTACTCAATTGAATATAACAAGTGCTTTACATCTTGCGATGAGCAATGCAAAATAGACCACAAATGCAAAGATCCTAAAAATCCAAATTCAACACAGCCAAAACCGGGTTGCACATCAAATCCAACCAAATACAACTCTTGCCAATTAAAATGCAATCCAACTTGCAAATCAAGCAGCACAACAACTTGCTCTGGAAAATACAGCACCGGCGGTTGCGCTTCAACTTGCCGAGCAAAAGAAGGCATACAGCCTTGGTGGTTTAGCAACAAATATAGTTGCTGGATAAACAAGATCCAGCCAGAGCTCAAAAACCTTTGCATACAAGGCATAGGCAATCCGGGGCTTGGAAAGGGGCTAGATCATAAATTCGTGCCAAAGAGATCAAAATCTTGCCAAGTTAAGTTGCTTTGCAATGATGACGCAAAAGGCGATAAGGGCGCGTGCAAAGACAATCCATACGCCAGAGATCTTAGCAAAGACAAAAACTACGGCATTTACTTAGGCGCGGGCACGACTCTTAAAGGCGCGGCGGTTTCAAAATACGTCGTTGCAGAGCAAGGATCTAAGGTGGATTATGACGGGGTGGGCGTTAAAAGATCCCGTGCAGACGCGCTTTGCAAGGGTAACACGCCGCCGGAAATGAGAAAGACAAACTTTAACGTCATTGGGCGCTTAACAAATGGCGAGAAAATCGGCAACGTTGATGGCTGGGATTTTGATGGCGACAAACCTATAAAATACTTTGTGCTAGATAAGCCAGCTACTGACGGCGGAGTGAATTACAGCGAATATTTTATGATAGATGACAACGGCGATCTAAAATTTAAAAAAGATCTACCAGAAAGCCTTGTGGGCAAAACGCTAACCTTTAAAGCCAAGATAGTATCCGGCGAGTTAGTTGAGAGCAATGACGGCAAAGACGGCGAATATTCAGGTGGCGATAACATTCAAACCATAACGGTAACCGCTTGCGGCGAAGTGGGGCTAATCAATATTTTCAACGTAAATATGAGTAAGGAAGTAAGCCAGTTAGAGCACAGCGGCACGCCTGGTAGCGGTAAAGTTACAACCAACGCAATGGCAACGCGCATAGCGGGGAAAGAGTTTGAGCTTAGAACATCTACGGCTTGCAAGTTTGCCAGCGATAAAACTTTGAGCTTTGATCTTGGGCTGTATGAAAACGGCAAAGAAATTTCACAACACGGGCACATTGTGCTATCCGCGCCAGAAAATTACTTAAAAGATCTAAAAATAACCGTTGCCAAAGCGCACAAAAGCCTTACGCTAAAGGCTACGAACTTGAAGTTTGGCGATGATAAGCAAAGCAAAACCTACACGTCTGATACTTTCAGCGTGCGCCCGGAATATTTTGTGATCCCAGATAGCAAAACGCAGTCAAGCGTGGCTCCAGCACCGCGCAAAATGAAAAACGCGAGCGCCAATCCGTCCGTTTTGCGCGATGTGCTAGTTACCGCGCAAGAGTATAAGGTGAAAGTAAAATCGCCTGTTGATGGCTTTACAGGCGCGGTTGAGCTAAATGCAAGCGGCGAGCACGGGAAAAATGAGTATTTAGACGCCACTAAGCCAGGACACGTGGTGCTTATTACGGACGAAAACGGCAAAAACTCAAAAAAAGTGCCCGGCGTTGTGTTAAAAGGAAAAGAGCCGCAGGATCTAAACCTAAGCTACAAGGGCGTTGGCAATGTGGATTTGGTGCTTTTTGATGAGAGATGGACGAGCGTTGATAAGCCAAAAAACGCGCTTAATCCGTCAGAGCCGGATAAGAGCAAGTGGGAGTGCAAGGAAACTCAAGGTGAGAATGATTGCAGCAAGTTTGACGCGCGTTGCTCTTGCGACACCGTTGGCGTCTGGAAAGTATCCTTTGTGCCAGAGAGATACGAAACGCAGCTTGAATACACAACGCCCCAAGATCCAGACAGGGGCTACACATTCTTTGGCAAC
>CAUTXO010000066.1:0-8306 GCA_963542625.1 uncultured Helicobacteraceae bacterium
CCCTTAGGCAGCGCAGGTAAATGCCATCAAGGCGTTTGCATAATCGCCAAGATCTCCCACCGCCCCCGCGGGGGTGGATCAGATCTCAGATCTTAGCAATACTAGATCTAGCCACGCCAAAGATAAAGATCTTGTCAAGATCTTAGCGCGGGCTTGGATTTTGGCTAGGATCAGGGTTCTAGCGTATAGGCATCGAATTGCGTGAAGTTGTTTTTGGTAATGACTTGCTTTAGGCGGTCGGTGTAGAGCTCGCCAAGTTCGCAATAGCGCGTCAAAAGTCCAGCAAGGGCTAGCGGGTCTGCCGTTTGCGTGCGGCGCGTGCGGAATTCATCAAAAAATCTGCCGTTTGCAAAGGTCAAAAAATAATCCTCGATTGCTTCTTTTAGGGAATCATATTTTCTTAAATAAACCGTTTTGTTGCCGCGTTTTAACAGCGCCGGGATACGTTTTTGCCGCTTTGAAAAAGACCAAACGCCAAAGATGTTGTTTGCCTCGCGGAAAAATCGCGATGTGCCCCAGCCGCTTTCTAGCGCCGCTTGCGCTAACACAAGGCTTGCCGGGTGCGTTTGGAGTTTTTTTAGTAAAACCGCCGGCTCGCGCGTTTTGTATTTTTGATAAAGCGCGTTTAAAAATTCCTGCTCGGTTTGCAAGGGGTGCAGCTTGGCAAGGATTATCCGCACGCGCTCTCGCAAAAGGCGCAACTCGTGCTTTACTATCAAAATTGATGGCAACAAAAGCGCCACGAATTTTTGCTTTTTTTCCGCCACGCTAAGCTTTGAAAGATCCGGTAAGCCGATATAAACAACGGCTTTCACAGGCTGGCTTAGCGGGATAATCTCGCTAGGGCGCGCGGCGTTTTTGTAGGTATAGGTAAGATCTTTACTTAGATCTTGAGCGCTATACGCCGCTAGATCTTGCGTGGCCTTTGGATCTTGCAAACCCAAGGCGCCCCGCCACAAACGCGTGCTAGAGCTAAGATCTTGCCCGCGGATCTTATAATAAAACGCGGCGGTAAAAAGCAAGGCAAGCGCGCAAAGCAAAGCAATGGCGGTTAAGATCTTAGCGCGCCTAGTCAAGGCTAGTGCCCTAGCGTCAAGGAGATATTATAAACAATCACTTCAAACATCTTGCCAAGCACTGGGTCGTATTCTTCTAGCCCCTTTTGCATTTGCTTGTCAAGGTTTGCCCTCATTGAATTCGTTAGGCGTTCTTTTTTGTCTCTTTCAGCATAAAGCTCTTCTAGCTTATAGTCTAGGTTTTTCTCCGTGTTATTTGAATGCACCACTTCCATGAAACGGTGCGCGCGCGCGTATTCTTCCTTGCCTATCTCGCTGCGCGCGGCAAGCACGCCTTTCTCGCTTTTATTGCGTAAAAAATCCGTGATTTCGCCCGTTGGCAAATATTGCAATAAGCGCTTTTCTTCTTTGTATTCGTTGTTATCGTTGATGACGATGTCGCGGATCTTCTCGTGCGTCCAATCCTGCACGTCCTCCATCGTTACATATTTTGCGCGGTAAAGGGCGCGAATGCTATTTTCAAAGCCTAGCGCTTGCTTTTTGTAGTTTTCGTAATCTTCTTTGAGCGTTTTTGTGTCTTGCTCTAGCGCCTTTTTTGCCTGCTGTGTGCGCATCCAAATTTGCTGAAGTTTCGTAGCCACTGGGATATTATCTGGCCCCACAAGTAGCGATGGATTAGCGCTTGAACCACTGACGATGGACTCTAAAAAGTCGTTTCCTGATGGGCTTTCTAGGTTGCTAACGGAGTTTATATATGTGCGCGCTACAAGCTTGGCAAAAATGCTGCGGTAGGCAACGAGCATCTTTTTCGTAAAACGCAAAACGGTGCTTTGGTTTTGCTTGGATTGCGTGAGCGCATCGTAATACGCCTGCCCTTTTTTTAGATCCCCGATGACGTAATTGCGGATAAACATCCAGATCCTAGCCGTCATTGGGCGGACAAAATTAATAAGCGAAAATTTGTCGTAGCTGGTTAGGTATTTAAAGTTTAAGATCTGGCGGTATTCGCTATCTTCTAAGATCTCAAGGGCAATGCTTTGGATCTTTTCCTTTATTTTTTCGTCGTTTGTTTCCTTTAGCGTCTTTTTTAAGAAGCTATTGACGTCTTGCGTTAGGCCTTCTATAAATTCTTCTTCCTTTGTTTTTTGCGCTATGGCTGGCGAAGGGCTTGGCGCTTGCTGGGTAAGATCTTGCGCTGGGCGCGGCATCGGCTGAGCTTGGATTGCGCGCGCTAGTTCGTCGTTAAAGATCCGCACAACAATTTTATTCTTAGCCATCACGATTACGTCTTTTTCCTTTAAGCCAAAGGCGTCGATGATTGCTGATTTTATAATTTCTTTTTTCTCGTCATCGCTGCCAATGCCATCAAGCAAGCCGTTTATGCCCTCAAGCTTCGCGCCTTCTATCGTGATAATGCCCTTTTCTTTGCCATCATCAAGCCCGGATAGCTCACGCGCTAGCTCGTTAAAAGGTATAGCTTCTTGCGGCGCGGCTTTTGAATACCTAGCGCTTGTGTTTTTGAGCTTTACCGCTAGCTCGCGCGCAAAATATTGGTAGATCTTAGAGCCAAGAACCGCTTGCTCGCTACCCTGCGCGTCTATGATGTTAAAAGAAACGTAAGAAGTCCCGTCTTCTTTTACAAGCGCTCGCGCGGCGCGGGGCTCACCCGTGATAAACGACATCTCGCCGACGACGCCATCAGCGCCAATGCTCGCAACGTTTATCCATTTAATCTCGTTTTGCTCGGCTTTTTTGACGTCTATATCCACGCTACCGCTTATAATGTAGTAAATTTCTTTAGACGCGTCGCCTTGAGAAAAGATGAGCTCCCCCCTTTTTAAGCCCTCTTTTAAAACCACATTTGCCGTAATGGCTAAGATCTCTTGCGCGCTAAAATCTTTAAAAAAAGGAATTTTTTCTTTAATTTCAAGCAACTTTTTTTGTGCTGGCGTTATTTCCATAGGCAAAATTTTATCAATACGCCGCTTTAAGCAATGCGCGCTTAGAAAGTTTTATTTTTCTTGGGGTAAGATCTGGCTTTTAAATAAGGGGACAAAATGGCTTTAAAAGTGTATTACGACAAAGATTGCAGCTTAGATCTAATCAGATCTAAGAAGGTTGCGATGATAGGTTTTGGCAGCCAAGGCCACGCGCACGCGGAGAATTTGCGCGATAGCGGCGTGAGCGTTACGGTGGGGCTAAAGCCCGGCGGCGCTAGTTGGAAAAAGGCGCAAAACAAGGGCTTTGAAGTGATGGGCGTAGCAGAAGCGGTGCGCGGCGCGGATGTTGTAATGCTCCTTTTGCCCGATGAACTTCAAAAAGACGTGTATTATTCGCAAATCGCGCCAAATATCAAAGAGCGCGCAACGCTTGCCTTTGCGCACGGATTTAACATTCACTATGGACTAATTACCCCAACAGCGGATATAAACGTAATGATGATTGCGCCAAAGGCGCCCGGACATACGGTGCGTTCAGAATTTGTGCGCGGCGCGGGCGTGCCAAACCTTGTGGCTGTGGAGCAAGATCCAAGCGGCGACACCCTAGATCTTGCGCTATCTTACGCAAGCGCCATAGGAGCGGGCAAGGCGGGCATTATCCACACAAGCTTTAAAGATGAAACAGAAACAGATCTTTTCGGCGAGCAAGCCGTGCTTTGCGGGGGCGTAACGTCTTTGGTGCAAGCGGGCTTTCAAACGCTAGTAGAAGCGGGCTACCCAGAAGAAATGGCGTATTTTGAGTGTATGCACGAGCTAAAACTCATCGTAGATCTTATGTATCAAGGCGGGATCAAAGATATGCGCTACTCCATCTCAAACACCGCCGAATACGGCGACATTGTAAGCGGCCCAAAGGTCATCGGCGAGCCAAGCCGCGCCGCAATGCGTGAGATCTTAAAAAACATTCAAAACGGCGCCTTTGCAAAAGAATTCATCTTAGAAGGTATAGCAAATTACCCGCGCCTTAAAACAGAGCGCAAGATCCTAGAGCAAAGCCCCATAGAAAAAACGGGCGACGCCTTACGCGCGCTGATGCCTTGGATCGCGGCGACGAAGCTTGTGGATAAAGACAAAAATTAATGCTCGTTAAGGACATCATTAAAAAAACGCTTCTACAGATCCAGCAGCAGGGCATAACGATTACGCCTGAAGTTTATGCAAAAACCTTTTGCGAGCTAGCAAAAAAGGCGGGGTTAGCGCTAGAAGAATGCGCGCCGGCGAAAAAATACATCAAAAAACTCCCACCCGCAAAGCAAGAAGAAGCCCTTGCGCGCGGGGTGGAGCAGCTTGATGAGCTTGCTATGTTTTTGATTGCTAGCTATGAGCGGGACATTAAAAAAATGGCGTCGCAAGCTAGGCAGGTTGATGATGGCGCACTAGCAAAGGTTTGCAAAACGTATTCTGAGCTTTTAAAAGACGCGCTTGAGCCGTCATTTACAAAGGCGCTTGACAAAAAAATCAGCCTAACAAAGGCAAGGCTTGAGAAAAACTTTTTAGCACCGGCAGCAAGGCTCACCGATGACATCAAGATCTTAGTCTTTGAGCGCATAGAAAAAGACAACATCGAGATAACAAAAGAAACCGCGACGCTTGAAGAGAGCCTTGACGCTATGCTTGTTTCTATGACTGGCATTGTGGAAAAAGGCAAGACAAATCAAAGCAACTTCACGAGGCTAACCGATGAAATTTACGATATGGACGCCAAGCACAATTTTTCATCGTTAAAAGAAAAGCTTTTGGTGCTGACCTCATCGTTTAAATGCGAGTTTGAAGCCTTGCTTGGCGATATGGAAAGCAAAAAAGACGAGATCTCAAGCCTACGCCAGACTGTAAAGGTGCTAAACACCCAACTACAAAACGCAAGACAGCAGGCAAAAGAGGACTTTCTAACAGGCGTTTTATCCAAGCGCGGGCTAGACGAAGCCCTAAAGATCCTAGAAGAAGCGCACCAGCAAAAGGATCTTGACTACGCCTTGTTTTTTATAGACATCGATTATTTCAAAAATATTAACGACACCTTCGGCCATATGGCGGGCGATATGATCCTAAAAGCCCTAGCGCAAACGCTCAAAAACAACACAAGATCTTGCGACTACACAGCAAGATACGGCGGGGAAGAATTCGTCATCGCAATGCCGGGCGTAACGCTTGAAGAAGCGCAAAAAATCGCCGAGCGCATTCGCCTTGAGATCCAAGACAGCATATATTCCTACGAAGACAGCAACATAAAATTCACAATCAGCACCGGGCTTTGCCTTAGAAGCAACGAGCCCTCCCTAACAAGCGCGCTAAAAACCGCCGACGCCAATCTTTACGCGTCAAAAGAAGGCGGGCGCAACCGCATTACGGTATAGATCTTATGGCAAGTCGCGCTCTAAAACTCTCGCCGCATTGCCTTTGGGCTACGCAATTGCGCCACGTGCAGCGCGGCAAACGAGCGAGCAAAAAATGGTAATCGGGCTTTTATTCATCAGCCTTGCGGGAGGGGTTTTGTTCTTTTTTGAGCTTGCAAACTACCGCGCGCGGCAAAAATTCATCGCGGATTTTCTAGCCAGCCAAGCGGTAAAAAACGTGGCAAAAGAAGTAAAACGCGCGGCGATAGAAAACTTCTTTTTGCTAAACGGCTTTGCCAAACAAGGCGACGCCTACGCAAAAAAAGAGTTTTTCTTAGGGCTGTTTTTATTCTTTGGCGTTTTTTTGCTCGTTGGTAGCCTGCTTTATTTGCTGTATTTTTACAAGTTCCAACGCCCCAAGATCTACCGCATAAACCTAGACGCCAAGCAAGACTAGCGCTTAAAGATCCAAGCCGCAAAAGCACCAAAGCGTAAAATCTAAACACTCCGCCAGCGCGGTAGATCTTAGCGGGGCTTGGATCTTGACGTATCTTATGGCTAGGATCTTGACTAAGATCTGTTAGCTAGATCTACGCTAGATCTAAGCGCTTGTGTTTTTTGCTTTCTTTGCTTTTATGGTGCGCTGTTCTTTTTGATTAGAGAGTGGTAGATCTTGACTAAGATCTACTAGCTAAATCTAAGACGCTGTTCGATTTTATGTTTCTTCTTAGGGGAAAGGGGGTCAAGTTGCGAGTCACCCCCCTTTCCCCCAAAAAGAAAAAAATACAAGCGGCTTGCGGTTTGGATCTTGACGGGCGCAAGATCTAAAGCGCGCTACCACCAAGATCCTAGTGCTGGCGCGGTGGATCTGTGGCGTTAGATCTTGACGCCTTGCTAGATCTTTGGCGGGCTTGGATCTTGGTGGCGCAAAGGTCTTGGCGTGTAAGCGGTGGATCTGTGGCGGGCTTAGATCTAGCGCGGCTTGCCTTACAAGATCTATCGCCATTTAAGATCCAGCGGGTAAAATGCCCGCAACCAAACGCAAAGGATCTCTTGTGGCATATCAAATCGCCTTAATAATCCACCTGTTTGCCGCTGTGCTTTTTACGGGCTTTGTTTTTGCCGACGTCTTCGTCATCTCCGTCCTAGCCAAAAAATACCCGCTAGAAAAGGCAAAAGAAATTCGCCAAACAATCGGTCATCGCGCGCGCAAAATTTACCCGCTGACCTTCCTTGTGCTCTTTACCAGCGGCGGATTTTTGCTTTCGTCTTACGTCAATTCACGCGTGGGCTACTTCGCAACCTGCACGCAACGGCTTTTGATGGCTAAATTTTTCCTAGCAACGCTCATCGGCACAGGCATTCTCTACTCATTCACAATGTCCGCGCTCAAAAAACCCACGCCGCTTTTTATGGCGCATTTTCACAAGTTTGCCCTTGCGCTTGCCGTCGTCATCATTTTGCTAGCAAAGCTTGCGTTCATCGTTTGAGCTTGAATGCACTATAATTGCCGCCTTGAAGGATCTACGTGTTAAAAGTCGCCTTGATAGGCCGCGCAAACGTCGGCAAAAGCTCGCTATTTAATCGCATTGCACGCAAAAAAGACGCCATCATTAGCGACGAAGCGGGCACGACGCGCGATGTGAAAAAAGCCCTAGTGAGCCTAGAGCGCGCGCAAATAGAGCTCATCGATAGCGGCGGGATAGAAAAGGGCGGGGAGCTCTCAAGCAAGATTTCAAGAAAGAGCATAGAAGCCGCCGCGGGCGCTGACGTGCTGCTGTTTGTGGTGGATATAAACCTTATGCCAAGCGACGAAGACAAGCGGCTTTTCCACCGCATAGCAAGGGGCGCGCGCCACAGTGCGCTTATCCTAAACAAAGCCGACAACGTGCAAAAAAAGCTAGCGCAGCACGATTTTTACTCGCTTGGGTTTTCGCAAATTTTCACCACTTCTTGCGCGCATAATTTAGGCATTGATAAGCTCACCGATTGGCTAGACGCACTGGCAAATTCAGACGCTAGCTTAAATTTTAACGGCGAAGCGAGCGAACTTTTTGGCGGGGATCTTAAGAGCGGGCAAGTTCTTGAGAGCGCGGGAGATCTTGGCGGGGCGGGTGATCTTGAGAACGCGCAAGATCCTAGCGAGCAACCAAAGCGCATAAAAATCGCCATCGTTGGCAGACCAAACGTCGGCAAAAGCTCCATTTTAAACGCCTTGCTAGGTTATGAGCGCGCTATTGTGAGCGAAGCGGCGGGCACGACGATAGACCCCGTCAATGAAAGCCTGCACTACAAAAACACGGAGTTTGTGTTTGTGGATACCGCGGGCATTAGGCGCCGCTCCAAGGTGCTTGGGCTAGAGCGGCTAGGACTAATGCGCACCAAAGAAATGCTAAAAGACGCAGCGCTGGCGCTATTAATCCTAGACGCGAGCGAGGATTTTAAAGAAAACGACGAAAAAATCGCGGGGCTAATTGGCGAATTTAACCTAGGCGTCATCATCGTGGCAAATAAGATAGATCTTGCCGAAAAATCCGCGCAAGAGCTAGAGCAGCAAGTGCGGCGCAAGTTTAGGTTTTTAGAATACGCGCCCTTTATTAGCGTTAGCGCGGCGAACAAAAAGCGGGTGGTTAAGATCTTAGATCTAGCGTTAAGAGTGTATGAAAATTACACGGCAACAATTCCAACGGCAAAATTAAACGAGATTATCCAAACGGCGATGGCAAAGCACCACGCGCCTTCTTACAAAACCAAGCGCGTTAAGATCTTCTTTGCCACGCAATTTGCTTCAAGCCCGCCAAAAATCGCGCTTGTGTGCAATTACCCGCAGGGCTTGCACTTTAGCTTTTTGCGGTATTTGAAAAATCAGATTAGAGAGTATTTGAACTTTTTAGGAAGCCCGATAATTCTTGTGCCAAGAAGCAAGGGCGAAACGGAGAAAGAATGATAGACATTAA
>CAUTXO010000067.1:0-8150 GCA_963542625.1 uncultured Helicobacteraceae bacterium
TGACTAACTTACGAACTTAAAAGTTCTAGATCTAGTAAAAACTTATGATGTTTTACGGGGGTATGATGCAAGAGATCCTAGTCAAGATCTACCACTCTCTAACTAAAAAGAACAGCGCACCATAAAAGAAAAAATACCACGCAGGAGTAAGATCTTGTGGGTGTTAGATCCAGCGCCAAAGCCTTTAAGATCTTGCACGGCAGTGGGGGGAGGTAAGATCTTGCACGAACACGCGGGGTGCTTAAGATCTTGCGCGCAAGGGGGCAAATGCAAGCAAGATCCTACACCTTGCACGGCGTGCGTAAGATCTGGCGCCAAAGATCTTGTGCGGCGGGTGGGTGCTTAAGATCTTGCGAGTGTTATATCCAGCTCTAAAGCTCTTAAGAACTTGCACGGCGGGCGCAAGATCCTACGCCAAAGCCTTTAAGATCTTACGCGGTGCGAGAGCGGGCAAGCGGGCGGGCGCTAAGCTTTAAGATCTTGCAGACGGGCGGCAAAGATCCAACACAAATACAAGCCTATGCGGGTGGGCGCCAGATCCTATGCGGTGCGCGGAGCACCAAAGATCTTGCGCGTCAAGTTGTGGGGGGGCAAATGTAAGCAAGATCTTACGCGGCAGGCATAAGATCTCAAGCAGAACGCCAAAGATATTGCGCGCGCAAGGGGGCAAACACAAGCAAGATCTTGCACGACGGGGTGGTGCTAAGATCTTGCAGACGCAAGATCCTACGCCAAAGCTTTTAAGATCTTGCGCAGCAAGTGGGAAAAACTATTTAAACACCAGGCGGTTTAGGTCGTTGTATAAGCCAAGCAGCATTAGCCCAAAGAGTAGGCTCCAGCCAAAAACCGTAAGCGCGTATAGGATACGTTCGCTAGGGAGACGGCGAAAGATGAGCTCATAAAGCGTGAAGATCATATGCCCGCCGTCAAGCGCTGGGATTGGTAGCAGGTTCAAAACGCCGAGATTAACGGAGATTAGCGCCGTGAAAATCGCAAGCGTAACAAGCCCCGCGTCCGTTGCCTTGGCGGTAAAATCGACGATTGACACAATGCCACCGATGTTTTCTATGCCGACGACGCCCTCTATCATCTTAACAAGGCTCATAAAGATGAGCTTGCTTGCGTCGATTGTTTGCCAAAGGGCGGTTGAGAGCGCATCTATGAGCCCTAGCCTTACCACGGCCGTTTCGCCGCTAGGCATTATGCCGATTAGCTTTTTGCGGCTAGTTTCGCCAAAAATCGTCTTTGTTTCTAGGAGCTTTGGGGTAATTTCAAGACGCAGGATCTTAAGATCTCGCTTAAGCGTAAAAACCAAAGGCTCGCCGTTGCTAGCGCTGATTATTTCGCCGATTTGCTTCCATTCTTTGACCTGCTCTCTGCCGATTTTTAGGATTAAATCACCCCTAGCAAGCTGCCCCGCGGCGGGGGAGTTTGGGCTAACTTCGCCAACGACGGGCAGCAAAAACCTATGCGCGCTCATCGCCACGACCGCGTAAATCACAAAGGCGATGACAAAATTTGCAAAGGGCCCGGCAAACAAGATCACAAGCTTTTTGAGCGGGTGCTTTGTGCTGTAGCTATCGCTATCTTGGCTTGTTTTAGTGGGGCTTAGATCTTCTTGACCTTTCATTTTCACGTAGCCGCCAAGCGGTATGGCACTGATGGCGTATTCCGTGTTGCCAAAGGTTTTTTTAAGGATCTTATTGCCAAAGCCGACGCTAAAAACTTCCACCTTCACGCCAAAGGCGCGTGCGGCTAGAAAATGCCCTAGCTCGTGGAAAAACACCAAAAAAGACAAGACCGCTACAGCTGTGATGATGCCCATTTACACGACCTTTTTTGCGTAGGCAATTGTGTATTGCGCGCCTGAATAAAGCGTCAGCGCCACCGCCGCCCACAAAAGCGCTTGCGAACAGCACCAGTCCATAATCAAAAAGCCGATGGCAATCATCTGCACGACTGTTTTTATCTTTCCCGCAAAAGACGCGGACACATTGATGTTTTCAGCCGCCGCGGCAACCCTTAGCCCCGTTATGAAAAACTCTCTAGAAAAAATCAAAAAAATAGCCCACGCGTTTGCCCTGCCAATCATCATTACGCCAAGAAACGCGCCAAGCGTTAGCATTTTATCCGCTAGCGGATCTAAGATAGCGCCAAGCCTTGTCGTCTGCTCTAGGTTTCTGGCGATAAAGCCGTCAAAAAAATCCGTAATGGACGCAAGCACAAAGATAAACGCCGCAAAAAAATCCAGCCACGATGGGTGAATACCCGGAAAAAGATCACGGTTAGCCAAAAAAACAAACATTAGCGGCGCTAGCAAGATCCTAAGCAGGGCTAAAAGGTTCGGAATATTTAGCATTAACTAAAGGTGCTTCCGCCATCGACGATGATTGTTTGCCCCGTTATCCACTTGGCGTCTTGCGTGCATAAAAATCTCACCACGCCGCCGATGTCGCTTGGATTGCCAATGCGCCCAAGCGGCGTGCGCGCGACGACGCCGGCTTTTAGGTCGTCATAATTTGGGAATTTCATCAGCGCGTCTGTTTCAATAGGCCCGCCAGATACTGCATTAACGCGAATGTTATCCTTAGCTAGCTCAAGCGCCGCGTATTTGACGACCGTCTCCACCGCCGCTTTGGAGCTGCCGTGCCCTGTGTAATTTTCAATATGCACCAAATTTCCCGTCGAGCTCATACTAACAATAGATCCGCCGCCTGTTTTCATCATTCTTTTTGCCGCTTCTTGCGCGCCGACGACAAACGCCAAAACCGTCGCTGTGTAGATGTTGTTTAGCCCACGCGGCCGCAAGCGCATAAAGGGCGCAAAGCCGCCTGCTACGCTTCTGCCTGAAATGATGGCGTTGGATACAAAAAAATCCACGCGGTCAAAGTCCTTATCTATCGTCTCAAAAAGCTCTTTGTAGGTGTCTGGCTCTAGTATGTTTAGCGGGTAAGATCTAACCTTAATCTTGTATTTGCTCTCTAGATCTTGCGCGATTTTTTTTGCTTCTTCTTCGTTTGAATTGTATGTGAAGGCGATGTCGCAATGATACTCCGCAAACCTTTGCACGATGTCCTTGCCGATGCCCTTTGTGCCGCCACTTAAAACGAGTGTCTTTCCTTTAAACATTCTCTCTCCTAAATGAAATCTTTGATTGTTTGCTCTATTTTTTTGTAGTTTTCGCTCGATGGCTTTAATAGCGGCAAGCGAAATTCAAGCGACGGAATGAGCCCTGCTATATACATCGCCGTTTTGATTGGCGTTGGGTTTGTTTCTATAAACATCGCGTGATTGAGCGCGTATAGTTTTTCGTTTAAGATTCTAGCCTGCGCGTGCTTGCCATCTAGGCTTAGGTGCGTGAGATCTGCGATTTCTTTTGGCAGCAAATTTGCCGTAACGGATATGCACCCAACGCCGCCGCTTGCCATAATTGGGTAGTTTATGGCGTCCTCGCCGCTTAGCACAGCTAGATCTGGGCGCTTAGAAACAAGCTCTACGACGCGGTCGATGTTGCCTGTGGCTTCTTTTACGGCGTTTATGTTGGAGACGTCGTCAAAAAGTTTGATGATGGTTGCCACGTTTATATCTACGCTGGTTCTACCGGGCACATTGTAAAGCACAACGTCTATATCCACCGACGACGCTATCGCCTTGTAGTGCTCGTAAAGCCCATTTTGCGTTGGCTTGTTGTAGTAGGGGCTTACGCAAAGAATTCCGTCTGCGCCTGCTTTTTGCGCGAATTTGGCGTAGTCGATTGACTCGTGCGTGGCGTTGCTGCCCGCGCCCGCGATGACCTTTGCGCCGCTACCTTTTACCGCGCTAACGGCTATTTCTATGCATTCTTTGTGCTCGTTTGCGGTGAGCGTGGCGCTTTCTCCCGTCGTCCCCACGGGCACGACGGCGTCAATCCCAAGCTGGACTTGGCGTTTTATGAGTTTTTCAAAGGTTTCTTTGTCTAGCTTGCCGTTTTTAAAAGGAGTGATTAAGGCCGTCATCGCGCCTTGCATTTTCTTCATTTACTTCCCTTTTTCAGTGTGATTGTTGTTGAATTTTCCGCGTTTAGATACGTATTTGCCACCGCCTTTAGCTGCCCTAGATCTAGGCTTTCTAGATCCTGCTCGTAGCTTAGCAGGGCTTCTAAATTATCTTGGATTATATAGCTACCAAAAATACTGCTGATGCTAGATGAGTTGCCAAAGGAGGTCATAAGATCAAACTTTAAATTTAGCTTTACCTTGTTTAGCTCTTTTTGCGTAATGCGCGCTTTTAGAGCCTTAACTTCTTGCAAGAGCGCCCGCTCAAGATCCAAAGCGCGCGCGCCGCTTGCACAAACGCCGCTTAAAATGAAAAGCCCGCCGTCTTGCAAGGCAAGGCTGTAAGCTTCCGCGCTGCTTGCAACTTGCTTTTTGTCTATGACGTTTTTTTGCAATCTTGAGTTGTTTCCTTGCGATAAGATCTCTGCCAAAACTTCAAGCGCTAGGGTGTCTTTGTGCTTTACTGGCGGAGTTTTGTAGGCTATGGCGATAACGTCGTTTTTTGTTTCATACGCAAAATCCGCGCGCCTTGCGCCGGTTTGCTCGGGCTCTACTATGTGGCTTTTTTTGATTTCGCCAGCGGATTTAAGCGCGCCAAAGGTTTCTTGCGCCGCTTTTTGCGCTGCACTCTCGCTAAGATCCCCGCTCATAACAAGCACGGCGTTGTTTGGTTGATAGAATGTTTTGTAAAAGCTTTTAAGATCTTCTGCTGTGAAATGCTCTATGTCTTTGATAAAGCCAATCGGCGTCCAGTGGTAGGGGTGGTATGAAAACGCCGTGTTGAAAAGTTTGAAGTATAAAAAGCCAAAGACGTCGTTATTGCTAAGCTGTTTTTCTTCCCGCACGACGCTACGCTCTGGCAAAAATTCATCGTCTAAAAACAAAAGCTCGCTCATCATATCGCGGTAAAGTGGCAGGATCTTAGGCAAGTTCTCGCGCGTGGTTTTTACGTAATAGTGCGTCCAGTCAAAGCCCGTGCTAGCGTTATTAACGCCGCCGATGTTTTTTACTATGCGGTCAAACTCGCCGGCTTTAAAGTTCTTTGTGGATTTAAAATTCATATGTTCTAGCATATGCGCGATGCCGCTTTTGCCAAGTGTTTCGTTCTTGCTCCCAACCTTATAAAAAATATCAACGCTCACAACGCCCGAGCCGTTTTTAAGCGGCACCGTTACAACTTGCAAACCGTTTTTTAAAGTTTTTGCGCTGTGCGCGGGAATGTAGCTCGTCATATTTTTAGCGCTTGTGGGCTTGCTCTAGCGTGTAGCCGTCATTTTTTAGCAGGCTTTCAAGATCTAGACAAAGCTTTTTTGCCGCGCTAGGATTATCCGCAAGCATTTCATCGCTAAATTCAATGAGCGCCGCGCCGCTTTGGATAAGCTCATAGGCTAGCTTTGCGTCTTGCGTATCCAAGCTGGCAATTAGCACCGCGCGCGTGCCAAACCTTTGCGCCGCGTTTTTGAAAAAATCCGCGTAATTTTGCTCGCCGCCCGCTTCTATAATTAGCCCGATAAGAAGCCCGCTATTTATAAGATCTTCTGCCGTGTCAAGATCTCTCACGCCGGCTAGACGCAAAAAAATAGCGCCCCCACCAGCGCCGGGCAATTGCTTGATTTGCTGCGCTAGATTTTTAAGCTCGCCAGCGCCAAGATCTTGCGCGCTAAGGCTTAGAAAATCCGCATAGGGGCTTAATTCTTTGGCAACGGCTAGGTAGGTTTTGCTTGGCGCGCTGCTTTCGCCTGCGCTAGATCCGGTGATGCTTATTCCAATGACAGTCGTTGCCGGGTGGGCTTTTTTTAGGTTTGCCGCTGTGCGCGAAAGGCTCGTAAAATTTTCATCGCAAGGGACGCTAAGATGCGTAAAACTAACGCCAAGATACGGGAAAAACGCCACCATATCAGCGTTTGTGTCGTATGAAGATCTAAGCCCCACCGGGCTAAAAAAATCCCTATTTATAATGTTTTGCTTTAGTGCGCTTGAATAGTGAATAAAATTTCTTGCAAAAAAGCTCGTAACAAAAGGGCAGTAGGCTAGTTTTGGCAGGATTTGCGTGATGATTTTTTTCGTGATTTCGGGGGTTAAACTAAGTAAAATTTTCTTTGCAAAGCCGTAAAAATCCATCAATTGCCTTTATAAAAATTTCGTAATAATATCAAAACTATTTTTATAACTAAGGTAACAAAATCAATGCAAAAGCCCTATCTAAGAGCCTTCCCTGATGAAAACGGATTTTTTGGTAAGTTTGGCGGGAATTTTTTGCCAAGCCACTTGCAAGCGGCGTTTCAAGAGATCGCCGAAGCTTACATAAAAATAAGCAAAAATCATCATTTCATCTCCGAGCTTAGGCGCATTAGGGCGCATTACCAAGGGCGCCCAACGCCTGTTTATCACGCGCAAAATCTTAGTAATTTTCTAGGCGGGGCGCAAATTTACCTAAAGCGCGAAGATTTAAACTACACGGGCTCGCACAAGCTCAATCACTGTATGGGCGAGGCTTTGTTGGCAAAATTTATGGGTAAAAAAAAGCTCATTGCAGAAACGGGCGCGGGGCAGCACGGCGTGGCTTTGGCAACGGCGGCGGCGTATTTTAAAATGGAATGCGAGATCCATATGGGCGAAATTGACGTGAAAAAAGAAGCGCCAAACGTTACGCGGATGAAGATCTTAGGCGCAAAAGTCGTGCCCGTGAGCTTTGGGCAAAAAACCCTAAAAGAAGCGGTGGATAGTGCGTTTGAAGCCTATTCTAAGGATCCTGTGAATTCGTTTTATGCCATCGGATCCGTGATGGGCCCGCACCCCTTTCCGCTAATGGTGCGCGATTTTCAAGGCGTCGTGGGGCTTGAAGCTAGGGAGCAGTTTATGCAAATGACGGGCGAGTTGCCAGATAGCGTCGTCGCGTGCGTTGGCGGCGGCAGCAACGCGATGGGGATCTTTAGCGGGTTTATCGATGATCCGGTTGAGCTTTGGGGCGTTGAACCAGGCGGCAAATCTCAAAACCCAGGCGACCACGCCGCGAGCCTAAATCACGGCACAGAAGGCGTAATGCACGGCTTTAACAGCATTATGCTAAAGGACGCAAACGGCGCGCCGGCTAGCGTTTATTCCATTGCCAGTGGGCTTGATTACCCAAGCGTCGGCCCCGAGCACGCCTACCTTTTTTCAACCGGCAGAACGAAAGTCGCCAAAGCAAGTGACAAAGAAGCCATCGACGCCTTTTTCAAGCTCTCGCGCTTAGAGGGCATTATCCCAGCGCTTGAATCTTCGCACGCGGTGGCTTACGCAATGCGCCTTGCCAAGGAGCAGCCGCTAACTAGCATTTTGGTAAATCTAAGCGGCAGGGGCGATAAAGACATTGACTTTGTCGTCGAAAATTACGGGCTAGGAGATGCCGCGATTTAGTGGGCGCTAGATCTTGCACGGATTTTACCCGTTGGATCTTACGCTTGGATCTATGGTGCAAGATCTTAACAGATCTTACCCGCCGGATCTACGGTAGATCTTTGCGCTCTCAAGCTTTACGCAGCCGTGCTTTAGCTTTAAAAGATTTATCAAGCCAAGCTTTGGCAAGTGTTTGGAGCGCGCAGATCTGGCAAGATCTATCAACGTGAACCTTGCGCTGGATCTTTTCGCTTGGATCTTATGACTTAGATCTAAGGTAGCACGTTACACGTCTAGCACTAGAGCTTGACTAGATCTGCTAGCTAGCTTTACGCTAGATCCTTGCAGTTAGATCTTGAGCGTAAGATCTTAAGATTTAGATCTAAGGTGACGCGTTCGCGTTCAGCGTTTAAATCAAGGCGCCTATTAGATCTTATGTTTTTTCTAGTGGTTGGATCTTGACTAAGATCTGTTAGCTAGATCTAGTGCTTTATTTTAAGGATTGGATCTAAGGCTAGGATCTTGCCCGCCAGCACCACCGCTGTAAGGATCTTGCTCGCGCTAAATCTTGACTAAGATCTGTTAGCTAGCTTTGTGTTAGATCCTTACAGTTGGATCTTGAGCGTAAGATTTAATAGCTGGATCTGCGCTCAATCTTTGCAGCGCAGCACTTAGCAGCCGTGATTTTGCACGCCACCGCCCAGAAATCCAGCAACCAAACCGCACCACATCTTTGCA
>CAUTXO010000068.1:0-8004 GCA_963542625.1 uncultured Helicobacteraceae bacterium
AGATCTTGCCCTCCCCCCAGATCTTTACACTCTCAATCTTTGCACCACCGCGCTTTAGCTTTAAGATCTACCAAGCCAAGCTTTGGCAAGCGCTTGGATCTTAGGGTTTAGATCTAAGATGGCACGTTGCACGTTTAGCGCTAGATCTTGACTAAGATCTACTAGCTAGATATAGTGCTTTGTTTTAAGGATTGGATCTAAGGCTAGGATCTTGCGCGCCCCCAGCACCGCCACTGTAAAGATCTTGCCCGCGCTAGATCTTTGCACTCAATCCTTACGCCACCGCGCTTTAGCTTAGGATCTATCAAGCCAGCTTTAGCAAGCCCTTGGATCTAGGGCTAGGATCTTATGGTTAAGATCTAAGGTACCTATTAGATCTAGCTAGTAGATCCTAGTCAAGATCTACCACCACATTTTCCCATAAAAAAGAAAAAGCGCACGACAAACTTGGTGCCTCACAAGACCCAAGCGGGTTTGGGCTTTGCGCTAGCCCTAGCGCGTGAAAGAATAATAAAACGTGGGGGGGGCAAATACAAAAAAGCGGAGCGGTAGCTGCTAAGCCACCCGCGCCGCAATGCAAAGCTAGGCTAGATCTTATCACGTAGGTTGAGTTCTTTAATCAAGCCAACGTAAGCGGATATGTCTTTGTTTCTTAGATATCTAAGCAACCTTTTGCGTTGCCCGACGAGTTTTAAAAGACCGATTTTTGACGAGTGGTCTTTTTTGTTTGCGTTTAGGTGAGTTGTGAGATAGTTAATTCTCTCCGTTAGTAACGCAACTTGCACGGCGGGTGAGCCTGTGTCTTGTTTGGTTTTGCCAAACTTGGAAAAAATTTCCGCTTTTTTCGCCTTATCTAAAGCCATTTTTGACCTCCTTGATAGGTAATGCGCGGAATTATACACTTTTAGGCTTATCGTTTTATGCAAGTTAGAATAAAATAGCGCGCAAATGCAGACGAATGGATACGAATGTTATTTACAAAAGCTGGTGAATACGCGCTTCTTGCTTCGGCGCTCATTGCAAGAGATACTAAGCCAATCGGTGTAGATAGCCTGTCTTCTACGCTTGGGATCTCCAAAAGCTTCTTGGCTAAGATCTTGCAAAACCTTGCAAAAAATTCCATTTTAGACTCCTACAAGGGCGCAAAGGGCGGTTTTACGCTGGCAAAAAAGCCATCTGAGATCTCCATCTATGAGATCATCAAGGCCTGCGATGAAACTTCTGGCGTTGTTTTTGCCTGCTCTGACGGCGACAAATGCTGCCCCAACACCCCGCAAAAAGAAAAAAGCTGCATTGTCTGGCGGCTCTTAAACGAAGTGCAAACAAGGGTCGATGACCTTTTGCAAGCTACAAAACTAAGCGATCTGTTAGAATAAATGGCGCGCGCAACCTTTACAAACATATTAGAAAAATCTATGCCCTTTTTTAGGGTGCTAATGGCGTCAAAAGAGCTTACGATTGTTTTTATGCTTATTGCCATTATGGCGATCATCATCGTGCCGCTGCCATCAGGCGTGCTAGATCTTTTCCTAACCGTCTCGCTCTCGCTCTCGGCGCTTATTATTATGATCTCTGTGTTTATAGAAAAGCCAACGGATTTTACGACTTATCCTACGATGATCCTACTCATAACGCTGTTTCGCCTAAGCCTAAACATCGCCACAACGCGTATGATCCTAGCCAACGGCAATCAAGGCCCAGAAGCCGTGAGCGACATAATCGCGGCGTTTGGGAATTTCGTCGTTGGCGGTAATTACGTCATCGGGATCATCGTTTTTACGATTTTAGTGCTGATTAATTTTATGGTGGTAACTAACGGCTCAACGCGCGTGGCGGAAGTTGCGGCGCGTTTTACACTTGATGCGATGCCTGGAAAGCAAATGGCAATTGACGCAGATCTTAACGCCGGGCTCATCGACGATACCGAAGCAAAAAGGCGGCGTGAGGAGATCGTAGGAGAAGCGAATTTTTACGGCGCGATGGACGGTTCTAGCAAGTTCGTAAAAGGCGACGCCATTGCTGGGATCATCATCACGCTTGTAAATATAATAGGCGGCATTTTGATAGGCGTTTTTTACCACGATATGTCTATTAAAGATAGCGCCGAAACCTTTACAATACTAACAATCGGCGATGGTCTAGTGGGGCAAATCCCAGCGCTTCTTGTCTCCACCGCAACAGGTATTATCATTACGCGCGCGTCCAAATCAGGCGAAAACTTTGCGCAAGGATCTATCAACCAGCTGCTAAAAGACTACAAGGTGCTTTTAATCGTCGGCGTTATTTTGCTGCTTTTTGCGTCCGTGCCGGGGCTGCCCGCTGCGTCGCTTGCCTTTGTGGGGCTATTCTTTTTAACCGCGGGGCTTTTGGTGCGCAACTCTCAAGACGGTAGCATTTCGCTCTTTGTTTCAAAAATGCTTGGCAAAACAGACGCCATCAGAAAGAAAAGGCCCGCGCAAGGTCAAGGCGCGCAAAGACCGCCCGCGCCGCCTAAAAAGCAAAAAACGCAAGAAGAATTGCGCGAAGAAGAGCAAAGAAAGCTAGACAACATCTTAAAAATCGACGTGCTTGAGATTAAACTTGGCTATGGGCTCATTAAGCTAGCTGACACAATGCAAGGCGGCGTGCTGCTTGACCGCATAAGATCTATGCGCCAAAACATCGCTAAAGAATACGGCTTTGTCGTGCCGCAGGTGCATATTTCTGATGATCTTACGCTAGATCCAAACACCTATAACATTATGCTAAAGGGCTCTAAAATTGGCGAGTATGAGATTAAGCCTGGATCTTTTCTCATTATGAATAACGGGCTTGTGATTGAGGAGCTTGACGGCGAAAAAACAATCGAGCCAACCTTTAAGCTAGAAGCCCTTTGGATCCCCGCGTCTAAAAAAGAAGAGGCGATTATAAACGGCTACACTGTCGTTGATGCGTCTAGTATCATCGTTTCTCATCTTAGCGAGCTAATCAAGAAATACGCAGAAGAGATCCTAACGCGCCAAGATGTTGATAAGCTCATTAAATCGCTAGAAAAGAGTTACCCGCGCCTAGTGGAGGACGTGCTAAAAATGGACGGCATTACAATCGGGCTCATTCAGCGCGTGCTAAAGTCGCTCCTGCACGAAAAGATCCCGATAAAAGATATGCTAACAATAGTAGAAACAATCGCCGACGTAGGCGAATTTACCAACTCGCTATCTGTGATGATGGAGCACGTGCGATCTAGGCTAGCGCGCACAATCACCGCGCTTTATAAAAAAGACAACACCTTGCAGATGGTAACGATAGATATTCAAACCGAGCAAAAGATCTTGCGGAGATTGAGCGAGCAAAACGGCATAAGGCAGTTTAACTTTAGCGTTAATGAAGTGCAGGCAATCATCGAGCAAACAAGGCTCTTGCAGCAAGATCTAAGGGAGCGCGGCGTGTATCCGATGATCCTAATCACAGAAGCGATTATCCGCAAGCCACTAGCTGAAATTTACGAAAAATTCGATATGCAAGTGGTTGTGCTAGCAACGAATGAGCTTGACGCGAGCGTGAATTTTGAAGCGCTAGGCCAGCTAAAAATAGACGCGCTATCGTAAAATAGCGTTAATGAATTTGGCATTATAATGCCCCACAAAGGACAGCAATGGAAATAAATATGCTAGATGAAGCCTTGAAATTTATGGTTCTTGGTATGAGCACGGTTTTTGGGTTTTTGATCTTTATGGTTTTCTTTTTGAAATTACAGGGCAAACTTATCCTAAAATACGCAAGCAAGCAAGGCAGCGCGCAAGAAGCGCCCTTGCAAACAAGCGCGCAGAGCAAAAATAATATGCGCGCGGCGGTGCTAAGCGCGGCTATAATGCACCACCAAAAGTTAAATAAAAGGTAAAAAAATGGCTAAAAAAATCATAGAAGTTATGGATACAACTTACCGCGACGGCTTCCAATCCGTTTTTGGCGGGCGCGTGCAATTAAAAGACTTTTTGCCAAGCATAGAAGCAGCGCTTGAAGCTGGCATTCGCCATTTTGAATCAGGCGGCGGCGCGCGCTTTCAGTCGCTGTATTTTTATTTAAACGAAGACGCCTTTTTTATGATGGACGAATTTAGGCGCATCGTAGGGCCTGACGTGAAGCTCCAAACGCTCGCGCGCGGCGTTAATACCGTTAGCCTTGATACGGGCAGCCGCGAGATGATAGATCTTCACGCCAAGCTTTTCAAAAAACACGGCGTCTCTCACGTTCGCAACTTTGACGCGCTCAACGACTGGCGCAACCTAGAATACTCCGCCAAAGCAATCAAAAGCGCGGGGCTTCATCACGAGATGACGATAACCCTAATGGATCTCCCGCCAAAATGCAGCGGCGCGCACGATGTGAGCTTTTACGAAAAAACCCTGCGCGCTTACCTTGACCACGGTATTCCTTATGATTCCGTTGTTTTCAAAGACGCCTCAGGCACATCAAACCCGAACAAAATTTATGAAACGATCCAAATGGCGCGGCGCTTGTTACCAGAGGGCACGCACATTCGTCTCCACACGCACGAGACGGCAAACATCGGCGTTGCGGCGTATCTAGCCGCCATTGAAGCAGGCGCCGATGGCATAGATCTAGCGCGCGAGCCCGTTAGCGGTGGCACGAGCCAGCCAGATATTTTGGTGCTAATGCACGCTCTCAAAGGCAAGGATTACGCGCTTGGCAATCACCTAGGCGAGCCCTTTGATTTAGAAAAGATCTTGCAGTCTGAAATGGTCTTAAAAGAATGCCTAAAAGATTACTTTTTCCCGCCTGAAGCTAAGCAAGTCTCCGCGATGATACAATTTTCCCCAATGCCAGGCGGCGCGCTCACAGCCAACACGCAAATGATGCGCGACAACAACATTTTAGATAAGTTTCCAGAAGTCATCAAAGAAATGCGCGAAGTCGTAGAAAAGGGCGGCTATGGCACGTCTGTTACGCCTGTTTCGCAATTTTACTTCCAGCAAGCCTACAATAACGTAATGTTTGGCAAGTGGAAAAAAATCGCCGACGGTTACGGGCGTATGGTGCTTGGCTACTTTGGCAAAACGCCCGTGGCGCCGGACGCTGAGATTGTGAAAATAGCGCAGGAGCAAGTGGGGCTAGAGCCAACCACGCGCGCGGCTATGGATCTAGCAAATGAAGACGAGAAAAAAACGCGCGAATACGCCGTGAAAGTCCTAAACAAGCAAGGCATTGCGGTAAATGATGAAAATATTTTCATCGTGCTTTCTTGCGGCAGAAAGGGCATTACGTATCTAAAAGGCGACGGCCCGCTGATGGTAAGAAAGCTTGGCAGCGAGAGCGGCGCGGGCGCGGGAGCGGGCTCAGGCGCGGCGCTCAAAGATCCAGCGCAAAAGGCGGCGGCAACGAGCGCGGATTATACCGTTACCGTTAATGGCGAAACTTTCACCGTGAATGTGAAAGAAGGCGCGGCTAGCGGCGCACACGCGGTCATCACCACGCCAACGCACAAGCTTGACACCTCAACGCAAAAGGCCTACGCGGCGTTTAGTAACCATACGCAAACGGTAAGCGCGCCCTTGCCGGGCACGGTTTTAAAGCTAAACGCAAAGCCAAATCAAACGGTGAAAAAAGACGAGATCTTACTCGTGCTTGAAGCGATGAAAATGGAGACGGAGATAAAATCGCCCTGCGACGGCGTGATAAAAAACGTCCTAATTAACGCGGGCGAGACGGTAGAAAACGGGCAAATTTTAGTGGAAATCGCGCAATGAAAAAGCTCTTTGTAAGCCTTGCTAGCGCGGCATTTTTTAGCCTAGCAAGCGCAAATACGGTGCAAGATCCAAGCGCTGGCGCGCCAAAGATCCAAGCAGCAACCGCCACTCAAGATCTAAGCAAGCCCACCACACAAGATCTAGGGCAAGATCCAAGTCAAAAAGCGGGCGCTCAAGATCCAAGTCAAAGCCAAGATCTTAAGCTAGCCACCGTGCAAGATCCAAGCGCGCAAACCGCCAAAGATCCAAACGCGCAAGCCACGCAAGATCCAAGCGCTGGCGTGCAAGCAATGGCTCAAGATCTTAGCACACCAAAGATCCAAGCTGTAGCCGCAAACACAGACGGCTACACGCCAAAGTCGCTCGCGGCAATGTTTAAGGGGCTTTATGAAACAACGGGGCTAAATGCGCTGATGACGCCAAAAGCAGGCGTCAAAGACGCTCACGGCAAAGAAATAAGCGCCTTTAATCAAACGGCGGGCAAGCTCATTATGATCCTTGTTAGCTTCGTGCTTTTTTACCTAGCAATCGCCAAAGGTTTTGAGCCCTTGCTCCTTATCCCTATTGGCTTTGGCGGGTTTTTAGCCAACATTCCGCTAGCTGGCATTGCTGGCGAGCACGGATTTTTAGGCATCATCTACTCCTTTGGCATAGAAACGGGGCTTTTCCCGCTCATCATTTTTATGGGCGTTGGCGCGCTCACAGACTTTGCGCCGCTCATTGCCAACCCAAAAACCGCCCTGCTTGGCGCGGCGGCGCAGTTTGGGATCTTTGGCACAATCATCGGCGCGGTGGCAATTTCTCAATACACGGGGCTTTTTAATTTCACGCTCAAAGACGCAAGCGCCATCGGCATCATCGGCGGCGCTGACGGCCCAACGTCCATATACGTGGCGTCCAAATTAGCGCCAGATCTCTTAGGCGCAATAGCCGTCGCGGCGTATTCTTATATGGCGCTCGTGCCTATCATTCAGCCACCGATTATGAAAGCGCTCACCACGCAGGCAGAAAAGCAGATCCAAATGGTGCAGCTGCGAAGCGTTAGCAAACTAGAAAAGATCCTTTTCCCCATTACCGTTCTAGCCCTTTGTGCCCTACTCTTGCCCGACGCAACGCCGCTAGTTGGCGCGCTAACTTTTGGCAACTTAATCCGCGAAAGCGGCGTGGCAGCAAGGCTATCAGAAACCTTGCAAAACAGCCTGATAAACATCGTAACGATCTTCTTAGGGCTCGCGGTGGGCTCAAAGCTAGCGGCGGAAAAGTTTTTAATCCCAGAAACACTAGCCATCTTAGCGCTTGGGCTCGTGGCGTTTGCCATCGGCACAGCAGGCGGCGTCATTATGGGGAAAATTATGAATAAATTTTCAAGCGACCCAATCAACCCGCTAATCGGCGCGGCGGGCGTCTCCGCCGTCCCAATGGCAGCGCGCGTTGTGAATAAAGAGGGTTTAAAATATAACAAGGACAACTTTTTGCTAATGCACGCGATGGGCCCTAACGTCTCTGGCGTCATCGGATCTGCCGTTGCTGCCGGCGTTTTGCTCTCGCTTTTTTAAAGTCTTGCCGTAATCTTTGCGGCTGGCTTGCAAAGGCTTTGCTGCGGGCTTGCGAGCTTACGCGCGGCTTTGGCGTGGCGTCAAAATCCAAAGCGCGCGCCCAAGATCCAAGCACGCGGCAAGATCGCCCGCACGCCAAAATCTAAAGCGCCAAAGATCTTAAAAGTCTAAGCACCCGCACTAAAGCCACCAAACCGCGCCAAGATCTATGGCGCTAGGTGCTTGCAAACTTCGCTGGCTTTGGCGATTTTGCGCACTCAAATAGCGCGCAAGATCCAAGCGGTGCGCAATAAGCTTTCCCTGTTTGGCAATTTTACTTATTTGTTTGCAGCGCCGCGCTTGCGTTTTGCTTTAGCGTAGCGTCAAGATCCATTCGCTTGGCTTTATTTGCAAACCTAATTTTAAATGATGTTTTGCTTGATAGATCTTTGCGCTCAATCTTTATGCCCCGCGCTTTAGCCGCTGGATCTATGGTGCAAGATCTTGCGCGCGCTAGATCTTCGCTCCCAATCTTTACACCGCCAAGCTTTAGCAGCCGTGAGTTTGCCCGCCAGCACCACCGCTGTAAAGATCTTGCCCGCGCTAGATCTTTGCGCTCTCAAGTTTTACGCCGCAGCGCTTTAGTGGCTGGATCTATGGTTCAAGATCTTGACAGATCTTACCCGCCAGATCTACAGTAGATCCTTGCACTCAATCCTTAC
>CAUTXO010000069.1:0-7788 GCA_963542625.1 uncultured Helicobacteraceae bacterium
CCAGCTGTTAGCGTCTGGTTTGGAAAAGCTTTGCGGCGTTTCAATTTCAACGAGTTTAATCATCGGCGCTGGATTGGTGCTTGGGAAGTTGCTGTAATAAAGCCTTTTGTTTTTTACATCATAAATATAAAAGATCTTGCCGTTGTAATTTGGGATAAAGGTTATTTTGCCAACTTTATTTGTGCCATCTATGGAAAACTCGGCGATAGTTGGCGAGCTACCACCACCAAGCGTTGCTGTTCCACCATCTGGCGTATAAGATAAGGCAAATTCCGCATTACTACCGGTTACTTTTAACGAAACGCCGTTGTCGCTTGTGGCGCCATTAATAACAAACTTACACGGATTTTGCCCCTTTGCGTCAAAGGCAACTGGTGCCTTGTCTTCACTTGGTCTTGACGCCTGCAAAATATGCGCGCTCTTATAAACCGGCGCGTATAAAATCCGCGTCATATCCGACCAAATCTCGCTATTTTCTTCTTCTGCTATAAAGCGCAAGTCAAAAAACGGCTTGGTGTTGTTCGTTATGCGCGCGTTTTCCATCGGGTTGTAAATAAACTTCTCGTGCGCCTTAATTTCACGCGGATCTTCAACGCGTTTGTCGTTATTATCGCCCCAGTCTGAAAGATTGCCCTCAAAAACCCTTAGGCTTGTTTTTCTCTCAAATTCCACTTCAAGCACGCCGTATTTGTCGGAATTAAATTTATGCTCGGCAAACTTCACAGGCGGCGCTTTGGGCTGGGAGTTTGGAAACTTAAAGCTTTTTTGCACGGCGTTACTCATTCCGTCGCTTGCAAACACGATGAGCTCGGAGCGCTCCACCGGGAATGTTCTTTGCGCGAGCGCCGAGTGGTCGTAATCGTTTATTTTGGCGCTATACGTGTAGGAATTTCCACTTTTAATGAGTGGCACGCGCCGACCGTCAAAGATTAAATCCACGTTTTCAGACCACTCGCCCGCTTCTCCAAAAACGCCCGTTGCCGCAAAGCCACTTACAAAAGCTTCAAGATCTAGCGTTTGGCGGTTTGAAACTTTTAGCGTTTTGTTGTCAAAGTCCCTTTGCACGAGCTTTGATACCTTTAGCTCCTTGATTTCTAGCGGATTGGCTAGCCCGCTTCTTGAGTAGTCAAACCAATAGCCGCGCCCTGGGTGGAACTTGAAAAAGTTGAAGTTTGCTTCGTCCTTTTTCCAAAGCGATGGCGTCGTGGTAAGGTCTGCTTGGCGCCAAAATATAGTTTTGTCTTCCCTTGTTACAGGGGATAGCACGCTTAAAACCTTGCCGGGCTTGTTGCCTAGATCTTTTAAGTCGTAGATTGGCCCCCTGCGCGGGAAGTCAGGCGTCCAGACGCTTTGCGCGGTAAAATCATCGCCCGTGATGTCTTTTATTCTGCCGATGTTTGCCGTGCCATTTTTAATCTGCGCGGCGGTGGCGGTGAGCGCGTTTGCTTGCTTTGGGTCAAGATCTGCAAGGTGCGTTTTAGCAAGGTTATGGCCGTAATAAACCTTTGTAAAACCGCCCTGAGCTTTTTCGTCGTCAGTGTTTATGAGCGTAAAATGCTCGCTTTCGCCGAGCTCTAGGATCTTAAACGCCGTTCGGTCGTGGCTTTGGAGCATAATTTGTTTATCGCTAAGCTTAAAGGCGTGGATCTTGGTGGTGGGCTCTTTTGAGTTTATCTCGGTAATCGTGTCGTCAATCGTGGCTTTGGTCTTAAGATCCACCCAAAGCTCGCCTTCGTATAAGATCTTGTATGTATCGTCAGTGCCCCCGCCAGCGTCAAACTCATAAACCCGCGTTAGGCTGTGGTCGCTCGCAAAAAATTTGTTTTTTGCCGCCATAAAAAGCGTATTGTAGTCCCCGCTTAGGTTCATATCCAGCAAATACACGCCGCCATCATCGCCAACGGCGTCGCTAAGCTTTGTTAAAAGCGTGTCAAAGGTCGTAACCGCGCTTAGATCTAGGATCCTTTCTACACCCCTAGACGGGATAGAATACTTAAAGCCAACCTGTTTTTTTGTGTTAAAATCGCTGCTTGAGCCGTCAAAAAACGGCTTGTTCGGCGCAAAACCTAAGGAAAACTCATCAATCCTTGTGGATTTGTATTTGTTGTAGCCGTAATCGTTAAGCTCTTGCCCTGCCATTGACTTAAAGCTTTCATTTATATCAAAGGGTTCGTCGGAGATTATCAGCACGCCCTCTTCATTGCCCTTAGTTTTTGCCGGATACGCGCGTATGTTCCAAGAAAACGTGCCGTTTAGGTCGCCCGTTTCTGCGGCGTTGTTAAAAAACGCGCAAAATTCCACCGGCTCCACCACCTTTTTTGTAACGATTTTGCCGTCTTTAAAGCTATCCATAAAGCTTAGATCCTTAGCGGCAATCTCTGCTTTTTTAATAAAAACCCCGCTTGTGATTATCCTAAGATAGCCCTCGTTAAAACTCCGCAAGTTCCAGCCGGCATTCACCGTCTTTTCAAAATCTTTCTTGCCGATTGGCTCGCTGCCTAAGATAAACCCGAATGGATCGGGCTTAGAGCTGTCTAGCTTCGTCCAATACGCAAGGCTTTTAGTAAAATCCACAAAGCCATTGCTCGCGGGTTTGTTCGCCTTTGTGTAGATCTGCCACTTTTGGTCTGAATACGAATAAACGCTGATGTTATCATCAGGCGTCATCGGCTGCCTGCCGCCCGCGCCGCCCCAGAAAAGCTTTTTCTCGTTTAGGTTCATCGCGCTTAAGTTTGTTATGTTGTTATCGGATAGATTTAGATCCACAAGATCTACGATCCGCTTGATCTTTGACGTGCCGTGCTGCTTGTAGGACGTAAGAAAAAGCGGGTCGTCTTTGGTTTTTGAGCTATCAAAAAAGGCTTCGTAATAGTAGCCGTCGTCTGTTTTGATGTAGAAAAGTTCATTTTCATAATGCGCTTGGAAATACACCTTTATATCCGCGCTAGCGCCCCGCCGCGCGCTTGAAATATACATCGCGTGCAAGCTCTCGCCGGATCTGTGGCTCTTTTGCGCGTAATTTATCGTGGCTTTTTTGATGAATGCCGACCGCACTTCTATGCCGACGGTTACAAGATCTAGCGTGGCGCCGTCCCATTTTACGCCGCCTTTATTTTCCGCCGTGAGCGTGTGATCTAGCGTGTTGCTCGTGTCCCTTTGCGCGACGTGAAAACCGCTAACGCCGATTAAATTCCACATATTTTGCTTGAGTTTGACTTGATTTGTTACGCCAAAAAGCGCGCTCACAATAAGCGCCTGAGCTAAAAAGAGCTTCATCTTTTTTCCTTTACGCAAAGCTCATAGCAAGCCCTATTCCAAATTTTAGTTAAACGCCCATCAAGTTTTTAGCTCGTTCTTTTCCAGGCAAAGCGCGCGGGCGGTAAATTTTGCGGTGGTTAAATTAAACTCTTCATTTGGCTTTAGATCTTCTAACCGCAAGCGTTCGTGAGTGCCAGGGCGGCTAAGATCTACCCTATCTGCCTTAGCCGGGTCAAGGCTTTGAATACGCGCGCGCAAAAGCTCGAACGCCGTCTGTTTTTTTAGCAAGCGCTCTTTAAACGCGCCATCTAGGCTCTGCGCTAGCATTGCTAAGGAAGCGCGCCTAGCCCCCAAAATGCCCCCAAACTTTTGCGCCAAAAAAAGCCTTTGCGCCGCAAGCGTTTCTTTGTATCTTTTGTGCTTTTCTTGCGGGAGCTGCTTGCCAAACAAAGCCTTTAAATACAAAAGCGCGCTGCGGTTTTTTTCTAAAATTGCACTAAAGGCGCCGTCTAGGAAATTACGCCGCTCGTTTAAGCTCATAATAAGCTCCGCAAAATCCGGGAGCACAAGCTCCATAGCCGCCGATGGCGTTGGCGCGCGAAGATCTGCGACAAAATCGCTTATAACGTAATCAATCTCGTGCCCGATGGCGCTTACAACGGGCGTTTTTGCCGCAAAAATCGCGTCTGCTACCGCGCGCTCGTTAAAGCACCAAAGATCTTCTATGCTCCCGCCACCACGCGCTAGCACAATAACGTCCGCGCCAAGGCTGTCTGCAAAACGCAAGGATCTAACTATGCTTTGCGCGGCTTCATCGCCTTGCACCAAGGTATTTATCTGCGTAATTTTTATCGCTCTAAAGCGCTTTGACGCCACGCGCAACATATCCTGAAGCGCGGCTGACGTGCTAGACGTCACAAAGGCTAGGTGGCGCGGGTAGCGCGGCAAGGGCTTTTTACGCGCGGGGGCAAAATATCCGGCGGCGTCAAGCTCTTTTTTTAGTTGCTCGTAGGCTAGGCTAAGCGCGCCGCGCCCGTCTGGCTCAACGCTAAAGCAGTTAAGCGAATACGTCCCGCGCTGGGTATAAACGCTTAGCGCGCCGCTTGCGATGATGCTCATTCCTTGCTCTAGCCGAAATTTTAAACGCGCGTAGTTGCTTTTGAAAATGATGCAAGAAAGGCTGGCGGCTTCGTCTTTGACGTCAAAATACACGTGCCCGCTTGAATGAAAGGTAATGCGTGAGATTTCGCCGCGCAGGGTAACGGCGCTAAAGGTGCTCTCAAGGTAGGATTTTATTTGCGTTGCTAGCTGGCTCACGCTTAGGATCTGAGACATTTTTGCCCTTTTAATGCGGCGTATTTTGCCCTGTTTTTTGTAAAATTAGCGCTTTTAAAGGCCGCAAAATGCAAGATTTTAACGAAAAACAAAGCCGGTTTAACACAAGATCTTTGAAGTTTGACGGCTCGGCGCGCAAGTTTGGCGCTAGCGTGAAATACCCGCTTTGGGTTGCGGATATGGATTTTAAAACAAACGCGGGAGTTATTAGCGCGCTAGAAAATCAAGCCGCGCACGGGATCTTTGGCTACGAAGAGCTAGGCGGCGCATTTTACGACGCCATTCGCACGCGCTACGCGGGGGCGGAAAATGCGGGCATAACCTATCTGTGCGGCGTTGTTACGGGGCTATACCTTGCGGTGAAAACCTTGACAAAGCCAGATGATGAGATTATTATCCAGCCGCCGGTGTATCCGCCGTTTTTTCAGGTGGTGCAAGATCTAGGCAGGCGCCTTGTGCTAAATCCGCTCAAAAAAGGCAGCGGCGGCTACGAGATGGACTTGCAAGATTTGAGGGCTTGCATTAGCAAAAAAACAAAAATGCTGCTCCTTTGCAACCCGGCAAATCCGGTTGGGCGCGTGTGGAGCGCTGACGAGCTTAGCGCGCTAGAAGCCCTGACGGGGAGCGAGATTGTCGTCATTAGTGATGAGATCCACGCAGATCTTGCCTTTGAAAAATTTACGAGTTTTTATAATGTGGGGAGCAATTGCGTTTGCCTGAATTCGCCGAGCAAGGCTTACAATCTAGCGGGTCTAAACACGGCTTACGCGGTTAGCAAAAACGCTGAGTTTATAGAAAAAATCGCGCAGGAATACGCAAAAAATCACTATCCATTGCCGAATAATTTTGGCGTTAGCGCCTTGCTGAGCGCTTATGGCAGCGGGCGTGCTTGGCTTGATGAGCTAAAAAATTACATCTGGGGCAATGTGCTGATGGCTAAGGAGATTTTAAGCGGCACGCTGATTGAGTTTTTTTTACCGCAGGGGACGTATCTTTTGTGGCTGGATTTTAGCGCTTGCGCCTTAAGCCACGAGCAGATCCGCGCGCGAGTTTTGGAGCTTGGCGTGGCGCTAAATGACGGCACGACCTTTTGCGCGCAATACAAAAAATACTTCCGCCTAAATCTTGCCACGCAAAGGGGCGAGCTAGAGCAAGCCTTAAAGCTCCTTGCGGCAGCGTTTGCTAAAAATTAGGGCAGCACGCACTCCTTGCGTGGTGTTTGATTGTGTTTGATTGTGTTTGATTGTGTTTGATTGTGTTTGATTGTGTTTGATTGTGTTTGCGCGCTGGCGTTAGGGCTTTGCGTGCGTGATGTTTTGCTCTTGCTTAGCGTGCGTTGGTTGCCACGATTTGTATTTTGTTTCCTGGCTTGTGCTGATTGGATCCTAGCTTGGCATTCACACCAGTTTGTTTGCGCGCTAGGGTTTTAGCGTTTTACGCTCGGCATTTTGCGCGCCTTGTCTTGTCCGGATCTCCGCACCATCAAAGCCGCGCACGTAAAGCAGGGCAAGATCTATAGGGTAAGCGCCATCAAAGCTTTTTGCGCGCTGGGCTTAGCGCGGATCTTGCAGCGCGGCTAAAGGCGGCGTTTGAGAAACTTTACACGCCATATTTTCACGGCGCGCTCATTCGTTGCGACTTTTTCGAGCTTGACGGCGAAGTTTATTTAAACGAGATAAACCCGCATCCGGGCAGCCTTGCAAACTATTTGTTTGACGATTTTACCGGCGTTTTGACCCGCCTTGCCAGCGATTTGCCCCGCGCGCAAAACATTCCGATTTTTTACAACTACATTAGTTCAATCCAATCCGCCAAGGGCAAGCTCTAAGCGTTTTGCGCCTAGATACGCGGCGGGCTAGGATCTTGTGGGGTTTGCGTTTGCGCTAGATCTTGGCTAGATCTTTTGCGCGCTGGGATCTTGAGTGGTTTTGCGGGGGTTGTGCGCTTGATGTTTTGCTCTTGCTTGGCGCTTCTTAAGGCTTTGCGCGCCCTGTCTTATCCAGATCTCCGCGCTATCAAAGATTTTTTGCGCGCTGGGCTTGGCGCGGATCTTGCCGCGCGTTTTGCGATTTTACAAAATGCACCGCTTGAATTGATAGCGCTGGGAAGGGCGCGACGGCTTTTAGCCGTCGCGCCCTTCGTGAAATTTTACGAACGCAAAGAGTTCAAAAGTGCCAAGATCTAAAGAGCAAACACAGTAAATAAAACACACAAGCACCAACACCAAAGCACAATCAAACGCGAGCTTATCAAACGCATAACAAAAACTAGCACTTAACTTATCTTACAAACTAGATCTGCCCCCGCCACGTCCGCGCCTAGTTTTTCTTTGGCAAAAACATCACGTTTGCGGTTTTATTGATTGAGAACGTCGCTTGGATTGTAGCTCTCAAGGACTTCGCACTTTGTGCTCTTAGGCCTGCTGCTTTGCTTTGTTTTTGCGCGCACTCGCAACTTGCAATTTCCGCATTCCGCCATTCGCTCGGACGACACATTAATAAACGCTCGTGATTTTTACCGCACCGTTCTAACGCAAAACACCATTAATTTTAGTTTTGTGTCGTGTTTTTGCTTTGCGCGCTTATCAATTGCGATTTTGAACCCGCGATTTAGCACAAACATCCAGCACAGATCCAACCTAGCCTAAAACCTGCTTTGCTTTATGCATTTGGCGCCTTGCTTTTGTTCTGCGCTCTTGTGGCTTGCATTTTCCGTATTTTATTTGCCAGTTTACGCCCACGCTCGCCAAAATACTCATCGCCGTTTGCAATTTTCTTATTTTATCTACTCGCTTCGCCAACACATTCACAGCCGATTGCGATTTTGACCGCACGATTTAGCATAGAAAGTTTAGGCGCAACGGTCCAGCCCAAGCGCAAAAGTCCGCCTTGTTTTGCGTGCGCTCACAGCTTACGATTTCTGCGTTTCAACTGCTTGCTCACTTCCGCATAGATCTTGTCTGCCGCAAGATCTAAGCCAATCAAACCGCTCACACAAACACCCTTGAGCGTGTCAAGATCTTTGCAAAAATCAGCACAAGCAAAACGGGATAATTCATTTAGCAAAAGGCTAAGATCCCCAAGCGCTGTCGCTTAGTGCCCGCTCTTTCGCTTTTGTATATCTTATCCGCCGCCAAACACCCACGCAAAATCTTTGCACTTTTCCAAAATCCAACTACAAGATCCTCACCCTAAA
>CAUTXO010000070.1:0-7742 GCA_963542625.1 uncultured Helicobacteraceae bacterium
ATATGACCGTGAGCGTGATTTGCTCGTTGATGACGGTGGATAGCATTGTGTCGCGGAGGGTGGTTGGGTCTGAGAGGCAGATCTTCCAGCCCTTTAGGCTTTCTTGGCGGCAAAAAATGACCTTGCGTTTGTCGCCCTTGAAGTGATAAAACGGCGCTTGATTGTCCGCTTCCCACGCTTTTACAATCGAATTTACCAAGCTAACGACGCCCGGATCTTTACTTAAAACGTATTTTTTATCGCTGTGAGAGACGATTTGATTGGCTTCGTTTATCAAGAAAATGTCGGATTCTGGGTCGGGGGAGAGCTGCGATGTTTCTTTTTGTAGCTCGCTAAATTCCACTTCCGTGCCAACAAAAGCCACCGTTTGACCGTTTTCTTTCACGGGTGAAAAGCCAAAAATCACCAGCTCGCCCGTAATGCGCGATGTAAGCGGCATTGAATAGCTCGTGGCGTCTTTTGCTTGCGCTTCTTTAAACCATTCGCGTGTGCGCACGTCAAGATCTAACACGCGTGCCTTGTTATCGTTGCGCGAGATGTAAAGAATGCGCCCGTCTTTGACAAACGCGATGTATAGCGTGGGAAGTGTGAGCGAAATGTAGGCGTTTTCAATGATGTTTAACGCGCTGCCGTCGTCTTTGTAGGACTTTGTTTTTTCAAAGTGCTTTGCCAGTTTTTCTAGTTGTAGCAAGCGGTCGGAGAGATACGTTTCCACGAACTTCACGCTCGCGTCTAGTTTTTCGTGTTTGACCGCCGCGATGGCTGTGATTAGGTTTGTCTTAGATCCTGAGTAGTTTAGAATGCCTGAAATTGCAAAAGAAACAACAAGCACAAGGGCTAAAGTAAAACCCACCTTATTTGCCAAACTGCCGTTAATCCATTTCATTGCTTGTCCTTTATGTTGATTTTTTCGTGAAAATGAAGTGGCTTAATTGGCGATGGTGTGAGTTGAATAGAGGGTAAAACTACTTTGCCCCCCCCCCGAGCACAAAAATTTTTGCATTTTGTTTCCTTTTGCTACGCTTTGCTAAGCGTTTCCTTATAAAGCGCTGAAATTTTATAACTGCTTTTCTTAAATTTGCAAATTACACGCGCGCGCCGCGCAAAACCGCAAGATCTTTGGCGCTAGATCTTAGATCTACCGCGCACTAGATCTTTGGCGGCGGCAAGATCTTTGGCGCACGCAAAACCGCGAGCTGGGCTTTAAGAACTTTGATGTATAATTCGCGTCCTTTCGGACCTGTGCAATGGATTTTAAAATCAGCGGGTCAGGTAGGGAACTAAGCAGCCCAATTTTATTATTTGTGTGCCGCAGGTATCCGAAAGGGCTTTTCCTTTTAACCCCATTTAAACCGCCAAGATCCGCGAAGCTAGCCGCGCTTAAACCGGTTTGGTAAAGGCAGCGGCAAGGGCTTGGTAAAAGGCGTTACGCACGCCGGCGGCTTCTAATTTTTGCAAGCCTTTTATTGTCGTGCCAGCGGGTGAGCTCACAAGATCCTTTAAAATGGCCGGATGATTGTGGCGCAAAAGCTTTGCTGTGCCTTCAAAAAGCTCGGCTATTAGCTCGTAACTATCCGCGCGTTTAACGCCGCAAGCTACGGATCCATCGCTAAGCGCTTCTGCTACTAAAGCAAGCCACGCGGGCGTGCAACCAGCTAGCGCGGAGTAGGCATCAAGATCTTTCTCCGTTTTCACCCAAAGCCCGCTACCAAAGCCTCGGGCAAGATCTAGCGCTTCTTTTTTAAAGGCTTCATCGCCCGTGATAATCGTCGCAGACGCGCCCTCGTGCGCGCAAATATTTGGCATAAAACGCACGTAATGGCGCGCTTTTACTATGCCCTTTAGCTCGGCAATCAAAACGCCCGCCATAACCGAAACAACCGCGCCCGCTTCCCCACGCAAGGGCTCTAGCTGCCTAAAACTTTGCGGCTTGATAGCTAGAATAACCGTCTCGCCATCAAGTTTTTGGGCGCTCTTTACCACGCGCACCGCAGGAAAATGCTCGCGCAATTTTTTAGAATTTGCCGCGTTATGATCCACGACCGTAACATCGTGCTTGCTAAGCCCATTTAGCATTGCAAAGCCCATATTGCCGCCGCCTATTAGTAAGATCTTCATCGCTCGTCGTCCTTTGTCAAATTAAAATCAAGCCTAAAAGTTGTGCCCTGCCCCGGCGCGGAGCTAAGCCCTATCGCCACCTTTTGGCTATCGCAAAACTCCTTAACAAGGCTAAGCCCAATCCCGCTGCCACACGTTTTGCCCGCGCCTTGATAGTAGCGGTTGAAAATATTGGCAAGATCTTGCGCTTCTATCCCACAGCCCTTATCCGCCACGCTCAAAACGCCGTCTTTTAGGCTCACGGCAATTGGCGTGTGCGGCGGGCTATACTTTATGGCGTTGCCGATTAGGTTATCAAAACAATGCTTTAGCCCCATTTCATCGACATTCACGTAAAAGCTCTCAAGATCTAGCACAAAGCGCGACGGATCTGGCGCATAAAAAAGCTCCAGCCTTTTACGCACAAAGGCGGCAAGATCTAGGCTCTTTTTTTGCGGCTCTTTAATCTCTTTTTTAATGGCGTATTCAAGCTCTTCGTAAAGCTCAACGAGCCTATCGCTTGCCTTTAGGATCCTATCTAGCCGCACGTCGCCATCGCCCCCCGCGCGCTTACGCAAAAGATAAACGTTGCCTTTAATGGTGGCGACGGGAATGTTTAGCTCGTGCAGAGTGTTTTTGGTGATCTTACGCAACAGGGCGTGCGTGGAAAATGAAAACGCCAAAGCGTGCTTAGCCAGCAAAAACCCAAGCGGCAAAGATAAAACAAAAGCGGCGTTTGCGGCATACAAAAAAACCGTTTCACTAAAGCCCCAAAGGCTCATCGCGCCGTAAATAAAGATAAAAATCGCCACCACGCAAAAGGTAAAAAGCGTAAGCGTGCTAATTAATAGTTCTTTTTCAGTTTGCTTCAAGTTTATACCCCACCGAGCGGATATTTACGATGCGTTTTGCGCCCAAAATGTTGTTTAGCAAATTCACATAAACCCGCACGGCACCGCAGCTAGCGGGCTTTGATTTGTAAAGCTCGTCTTCTATTGCTTCCTTTGTAACAAGCTTGCCGATGTTTGCGCTAAGCAAGGCAAGCAGCGCGCGCGGCATTGCGCCAAGATCTATGAAGGCGCCGTCTTTGTAAAGGGATTTTTGCGCTTGGTCAAAGGTAAAGCCACCGCCAAGATCTACGCAAAAAGACTTGCCAGCTCTTTTCAAAACGGCGTTTATTCTAGCTAGGAGCTCGTCAAAATCAACGGGTTTACTTAAAAAATCATCGCCGCCAATCTCAAAAGATCTAAGCAGGCTTTGCTTGTCGCGCCTTGAAGTTAGAAAAAGCGCGGGGCTGTTGTTTTTTGCGCCTCTTATGTCTTTTAGCGCGCTAAGCCCGCTCTCGCCTGGCAAATTCACGTCAAATAAGAAAAGGTCGAAGTTTTCTTCATAGGCTCTAACCTTGGCGTCAAAAGCGTTTGTTGCAAGCGTGACTTGGAAGTTTTCATCCTCTAAAAATTCTTTCAAAGTTTCGCCAAAAAGCGCGTCGTCTTCTAAAATAAGCACTTTATACACTTTGTCTCTTTAAAAAAAATTTTTTCAAACGATTATAGGCTTTATATTTTTAAAACGAAGGTTTTTTATGAAAAATCGTATCGTAACGGCTTGGCTGTGCGCGCTTGCTGGCGTTTCGTTTTTAGGCGGCGCAGAAAATGATGAAATGTTTGAAAGCACCAAAATGCAAGCTAGCAACGCCCCGCAAAGAGAAATGCAAAAGCCGCAGTCAAACGACGATGATTTCATAATAGCCAACGCTCCGACACTAAAACCAACAAACATCATAACCGTGCGCGCCATTGGTATGGGCGTGGCGCCGCAAAACACAATCAGCCCCTCTCAAGCGCTAGCAATGGCAAAACGCGCCGCGATAGTTGATGCTTACCGTCAGCTTGGGGAAAAATTGCACGGAATTCGCATCACAGCAAGCGATACGATAAAAGACGCAATGCTAAATCACTCCGTCATCAAAGCGCAAGTTTATAGCCTTGTGCGCGGGGCGGACGTGGTGGAAACCATTTACGAAAACGGGCTTTGCCAAGTGGAAATGGAAGTAAAAATAGACGGCAGAAGGTGGTATTACTTCTTAGCTAACGGGCTTTAGGCGCTGGACTTGCGCGGATCTGGAGCTAGACTTGGCACAAGATCTTGGCGATCTTGGGGTGCAGATCTTAGGGGCTTGGATCTTTGCCAGCGCTTGGGTCTTGAGCGTTAGATCTTGCAAGGCTTTGGCGCGGGATCTAACGGATCTTGCAGCGTAGATCTTGGCGCAAGATCTAAGCAGACCGCGGCTTGGATCTAGGGCGTTAGATCTTGACTAGATCTTAAGCGTAGGATCTTAGTGCGCGGGATCTCCGCACCGCAGCCTTAATACATTCCGTAAATTACATTTAAAATAGCGCTTAGCTCTTGCTTAAACACCACAGCCATTGAACTTAAAACTATCACAAGCACCAAAAACGCAATCGCGATTTTTACCGGAAAGCCGATGACTAAAAGATTAAACGACGGCATTGTCTTCATAATCATACCGAAGATGATGTCTGACAAAAGCGAAAGCGCGACGATTGGAAAGCCTATGCTAAAGCCGATGACAAAAAGCGACGCCATAGATTTGATGGCGTAGCCTAAGAAGTTGCCGTTAAACAAAAACGCGCCCAAATGCACGCTGGCAACGCTTGATGAAACAAAGGCAATCACGCTGTGATGAAAATCCCCGACGACAAACAGCATAAGCGCGAAATAATTCGTAAATCTACTCATAAGCGTTGAAGTTACGCCGCTTTGCGGGTCAAACGAGCTTGCCATAGAAAAGCCCATCACAAAAGAAATCAGCTCGCCGGCTAGCTGCATTGCGCCAAAAATCGCGCTTAGCAAAAAGCCGATTGCCATACCGAAAAAAACCTCCGTAATCACAGCAACGAGCGTGTTTGCGGCGTTTGGCTCAAAGGCTAGCGGCGGGGTGAGCGGATACAGCACAACGCTAAAAATAAGGGCAAAGGCGGCTTTAATTGTCGGGAAAAAGGTCGTAGAATTAAAAAAGGGGTAGAAAACAAAAACCGCGCCAATGCGTATAAAAAGGAGCAAAAAATTCACAATGTTTGCGTCCGTTAAAAAGGCGGTAAATTCTGTCATAGAAAGACTTGCTAGCTTGCCCTACTCTTTTGTAAAACTAAACTCTAGCGCCTTAGCGGCTTCCTTGCTTGCAAATCTAAGCTTCAAAACGCGCGCGGCGCTTGGCTTAAACCGCACAATGTAATAAAGGCTCCATCTATCCACAAAAGGCGCTAGCTTTAGAATGGTATCGTCATCGCTAAGGCGGGTTTTTGTGTAGGTGAAATTGCCGCTAAGATCTAGGCTAAAAAGCGGATTATCCAAGCCGCGTTTTGATTGTTCTTTAAAATCGCCCGGGATATAAACGCCGGCTAAAAAATACTCGCCGTCTGCGTATCTACCATCTTTTGGCGGCAAATACACGGCGCTAAAAATCGCCTTTGTCTCAAAGCCGCTAACTATCTCGCCCTTGTTTGAATTTTCAAGCTCTTTGTAGTAGCGCTCGTCGTTTGTCAGCACGCTATAAGCAGACGTCCCGCAAGAGCTAAAAAAGCCCGCCGCTAAAAGGACTAAAAGGAATTTTCTCATAAGCCTAAACTCTTAAAAATTATTTGCGATAGGCTACAATATTACAGCTAAATTAAAAGTGAGTTCATAATGCAAGAAGTTTTTCGCGCCATAGAAAAGGCGGTGGTTAGGATCCAAGAGGCGATAAGCTACGACGACACGGGTTACGCAAACAACAAAAATTCAAGCGGCGACGTCCAGCTAAAGCTTGACATCAAAAGCGATTATATAGTAGAAGAAGAGCTCTCAAAAGTCCCGACTATTAAAGCTCTAGCAAGCGAAGAAAAAAAGCAAGTGGATATGGTAAATGAAAACGGGACGTATTTGGTGGGCTACGATCCGCTCGATGGCTCAAGCCTTGTTGATGTGAATTTAGCCGTTGGCTCAATCTTTGGCATTTACATCGATGAGTTCGCCGGGCAAAATCTCATTGCGTCGGCTTATGCTGTGTATGGGCCGCGCGTGGAGCTTGTTACAATTTACGAGCAAGAAGTGCATTTGCACCGGCTTGGGCGAGATAATAAATTCCAGTTCATTCAAAAGCTTCACCTTAAAAGAAAGGGCAAGCTAAACGCGCCGGGCGGGACGCAAATGAATTGGCTTGCTAAACACAAGTATATGGTAGATGGCTTTTTTATGGAGGGCTACCGCCTGCGCTATTCGGGCGCTATGGTGCCAGATCTGCACCAGATCTTAATCAAAGGCGGCGGGCTTTTTAGCTACCCAAGCACGAGCGATATGCCAAACGGCAAGCTGCGCCAGATCTTTGAAGTGTTTCCGTTTGCGCTAGCCTTTGAATACGCCGGCGGAGAAGCAATCACAGACACCGGCAAGCGGATCTTAGAGCTAAAGCCGCATCACACGCACGAGACGACGCCGTGCTTTTTTGGCTCAAAATCCGAGATCGCAAAGGTAAAAAAGAGCTATGGACACTAAGCAAGACGCCTTTGAAGAAGATCTAGAGCGCCAACTAGCCGCGCTAAAGGACTGCCAAGAACAAAAAAACTTCGCTTCCTGCCTAAAATGCGAGACGATTTTTGAGTGCAAAACAAGAAAAAATTACGTAGAAGCCGTTTATAAAAGTATGAATAAGGGCAACCAAGGCGGCTTTGACTTTTAATGCTTGAGTGCCCGCACAGCGGCGAATGCGCCAGTTGCACGCTAAGCCTTAGCTACCAAGATCAGCTAAAAATAAAGCTTGATGAATTTTTGGCTGATTTTAAAGATCTTGGGCTCCCGCTCGTGCAAATCCACACTTCAAGCGCCAAGCACTTTAGGCTGCGCGCGGAGTTTAAGATCTTTCACGACGCTGGCAAGATCTTCTACGCCCTAAGCAAGGCTAGCAAAAAGCATTTAATCATCAAAGATTGCCTGATTGTCTCTAGGCAAATTCACGCGCTAATGCCGCGCCTGCTAGATCTAATAGCCAAAGATCCGCTCCTAAAAGAAAGGCTTTTTGCGGCTGAGTTCATTTCATCAAATGAAGGCGGTGTGCTAGTTAGCCTAATCTACCACAAGCGCCTTGACGCGGCTTGGGAGCAAAGCGCGCAAGATCTTTGTCGCGCCCTAGCCAGTGGCGCCCGCGCCAAAGGTTCTGGCGACGCGGGCAAAACGAGCACGAGTGGTGCGGACGCTGTTAGCGCCGGCGCTGGCAAAACGGGCGCGGGCTTTGACGTTCAAATAATCGGGCGCGCGCGGGGGCAAAAAATTGCGCTGCAAGATGATTTTATCCGCGCCAAGATCCTAGACAAGATCTACATCTTCAAAGAAAACTGCTTCATTCAGCCAAACCTAAAAATCAACGAGCAAATGATAGCTTGGATCCAAAATAGCGCCCACAACGAGCAAGGATCCTTGCTTGAGCTCTACTGCGGCATAGGCAACTTCACGGTGGCGCTTAGCTCAAACTTCAAAAGCATACTAGCAACGGAAATTTCAAAGGCGTCAATCGCCGTCGCAAAAAGGGTGCAAGAAGAAAACGGCATAAAAAACATCACGTTTCTTAGAATGAGCGCGCAAGAATTCAC
>CAUTXO010000071.1:0-7662 GCA_963542625.1 uncultured Helicobacteraceae bacterium
TGGCTTGTCGTTGCTTGAAAATATCGTTACGTTATTACCGTCAAAAACCGCCTTTTGCCCCTTTTTTAGGCTAAAGCGTGGCATTTTTGCTTCTTTTGTGTTGTTTGCGTAGCGCACGTTAAAGCTCCCAGCACCGCTTGGCGCCCTTATGCCAACGGTGCCTTCTTTAACTTCAACGGAATTTTTTTTAGCGATGTATTTTCTAGGGCCCGCCACCGGCGCTTCGTAAAGGTTAAAATCAGCTTTGTTTGACACAATCTGCCCCGCGCGCGTTTGGATCTTAGCCGGCTTATTAAGCTTAAAATTCCCGCTCCCCTCAAGCCACCTAATGCCCGTTTTTTCCATTTTGAGCCGCGCCTTGCCGTCTATGTTTATTTTGTTGCCGCCAATTAGCGTGAGCTCGCTCTTGCCGTAGTGTTGCGTTAGTTCATCGTCTGTGTTTATCACGTCTCCTAGCCTTGCGTCTTCTAGCTCGGTGCCGTTTTTGCGCTTGAGCGACATATCCGCATTCATTTTTGTTATAAGGCTTACTCTTTTTGTTTGGCTTGCTTGATTATACTTTGCGAGCGTGTTTTGCTGCCAGCCCGCGCTATGCAAGAAAATAGCGGCAAGAAAAATGAGCGTTGGATATTTCATAGCGCAATTTTACTAAGTTATGCTAAATGTTTTTAATATTTCTTGGTGTAGAATGCCCGCATAAAAAGGGTCTAAATTGAAATGCAAAAAAGCTTTTACAATCATTGAGCTTGTGCTTACAATCATCGTTTTATCTCTAGCCTTTACAACCATTCCATCAATCGTGCATAATGTCGTTATTTCATCGCAATTTTTGCGCTCGTCTATTGGAATGTATTCCGGGCTTTCAAAGGTGCAGATCGTGCGCGGTAAGCTTTGGGATAGAAACAACAGCGCAGACGTCAGGGCAACGGATTATTACGGGATCTTAGGCGTTAATGATGCCAACGGGCTAGGCAAGGAATACACGCTAGATGGATCCTACACGGTGGTAAATACTGAAGTGCCAAATGGTTTGAAGTGTAATGAAAATATAGGCAAAGAGCGCTACGGTATGAGAGCGGGCAACTTTAGGGGCAACGGGCGCAGAAAATGCACCATAGACGCGAACGCATCAGAGCTTGCATACTTTGGTAGCACGGGCAATCCAGCTGGCACTTTCCAAGACATAGACGATTATAACGGCGATAGCGATACCGTAAGAGACGGCGGCAGGGTTTTTATTGTGGAAACAAAGGTGGATTACATAGCGTATAGCGCGTTTAAATCTTTGCTCGTCGCAAATCCGCACTTGCATATGGAGCTAAACTCCACCAACACAAGGCTAGAAAACAAATCTTACGTGCTAAGCGATAATAACAGCTCAAGCAACATAAAGCGCATAATCGTTAGCGTGCATAGAGCCGGTAGCGGGGGAGACAAGCAAGAATTCATAACGCAATACGTTTATTACGCCACGAACATAGGGCTAACAAAGCCTTTAATAAAGATAAACAATTAAGGTCGGCAATGAAAAAACAAGGTTTTACTCTTATTGAGCTGATTTTTGTCATCGTTGTGCTGGGGATCATAGGCTCAATCACGGCAAGCGTCATCGCGCGGCTATTTGAAAGCTACGTTATCCAAAGATCCATTCTAAAAACCGAGCTTGCCATTCAAAACTTTTACGACACAATGGATAACTACCTATCAAACAGCATTACGCAGTCCATTTCAATCAGAAACGGCGAATTCACAGCAGACGATAGCTCTATTAAAGACGGCTTTAGACCAATCTATGAAATAGAAACAAGATCTGATGGCGATATGACAGATCCTAAGAACAAACGCGCCTTGCTTTGGATCTCTAAAGACGTTCAAGCCTTGCAAGGCATATGGAATGACACAGCAGGGATCCAAGAGCCTGGCTACAACACGGTAGCGGATATAGAAAAGTCAAAAGATCATCAGATCTACTCGCCAAACCTTAATACAAATATGGACAATATAAGAAGGCTAGTTACGGCTTACAAAACCGGGAGCGAGCAAGATTATAAATATGATGTAGGCATATTTTTTCCATACGGCAACCTAGACGGGAGACAATACGATAGATTTTGGAAGCCGGCGGCGTCGTCCATATTTTTGATCGTTGAGCTTATGAAAAACTACGAGCCGGGGTTGGATATGTTTCAGCTAAGTGTCGCGGATCTAGCCTACAAGCCAAAGGAAATAGGCGATGTGTTTAATCTCTCATCTATGGCAAGCGGGATCTACTACAACATAGATAACGATCACCCCGAAAACAATCAAACAATACGTCTTGTTTGGGATTTTGTGCCTTGGGGCGCCAATATTCACTACGAATTAAAAGCAACCGAAGAAGGCGGCGGTAGCTCGTCTAGTTCTGGTTGGAATTTCCCGCCTAGAGATATTTTTTTACCATTTAAGTTTAATCACGCTGTTGGCAAGAAAGAATTTCACGACTTCGTAATGCTCGAGCACGTTACAAAGTTTCAGGTTTGGTCGGAGTCTGGCGGCTCAATCATCAGAATGTTTTTGTGCGTTGGGGATCCAAAACTCAGGCGGTTTGTAAAACCCGACTTTGAAGTTTGCAAAGAAAGTGTGATATTAAAATGAAAAGAAAAGCTATCGGTCTGCCTTTTGCCATTTTTATTATGGTGGTTTTAGCCACCATCGGCGTGTATTCTTTCTACATAACAAGCACCACAGTTAGAACGGTTGTAGAGCAAGACATCTTAAATAAAATGAAGTTATACGCCAGCAGCGCGGCGGAGCTGGATATTTTATGGTTGCAAGGTCATAAAGGGCGCGTGGAAAACCCTAGCGACTTTAACGTTTCTTTTGAAGAAAACCGCTATATGTTTAAGCTACACAACACGCCCTTGCGTGGGAGAGAAAAGGATCTAAAGAGCGAGACTTCAGATCTAAACAAAACCGTTGTTTTAATAGATGTAGTTGGCGTTGCAAATAAAGATCTAGTAGGGCAAGAAAGGCGGATTGCGTTTCGGTTAGTAGCAAAGCCATAAATAGTAAAGGCACTTTTTGGAACTTTTAATGCTTATTAAGCTTAAACTTTTGCCGCACCCCTAAACAAAGCTACTCGTAGCTTGAGTTTTTAGAATTTGCGTTAAGAGATTTAACTCCACATTAAAGGTTTAAATATGTTTGGTTTTGGAAAAACGGCAGAGTTGCTGGCTCAAATTGAAGATCTTAAGGTAAGAAACGCAGCGCTAGAAGATGAAGTGCAAACGCTAAGGCAAGAAGCCGCAAAGCCACAAGAAGCACTAGATAGCGCGCAATCAAATCACGATAGCATAAAGGGGCAATCGTTAGAGCTCTTGCTCCAAGGTTACGAATACGGCGTGAGTTTTTTGCAAAGCACGATGACAGAAAACCTTTCAATGCTAAAAGATATAGACGACCTAAACACAAGGACGTTTAAGCGGATCTCACAGATCCAAGACCAAACGAGCATAATCGTTGATTCTACAGACAATATGGGAAATATGAGTAGCACGCTCCAAGCAGACGTTACCAGCCTAAACTCAAGCGTGGAGTCCATTACGCAAATCATTGGGCTAATTAAGGATATATCAGACCAAACGAACTTACTTGCGCTAAACGCCGCCATTGAAGCCGCGCGCGCGGGGGAAGCTGGGCGTGGCTTTTCCGTCGTTGCTGATGAAGTGCGCAAGTTAGCCGAGAGAACGCAAAAGGCTACGTCAGAAATTGAAGTAAATATAAGCACGCTAAAGCAAAATTCATCCGCTATGTTTGAAATTAGCAACACCTTTTTAGACACGCTAAAAAGCATTGTTTCTATCACGGACGACTTCAAGCAAAACATCTCGCGCATAAACCTACACACAGAAGAAATTCTAAACAAAACAAAAGACGTTAAATACGAAGTGAGCGCAAATAACGGGATCATCGACCACATAAAACTAAAGCTTGACGCTTACAAATCCATTCTTTACAGGGAGCACAAGGAGATCCCAGACCACCATAGCTGTCGTTTTGGTAAGTGGTTTAGCGGCGAATTATCAGACATCTTAAAAGACTACCCAGACGTCATACAAAAGATCTCCGTCGATCACGAGAGCGTGCATATTGGCGTTAAAACAATCATAGATGTATTTGGCCGCGATGGCGACATCGACGCTTCCCAAGCTTGCATAGACACCTTACGCAAGGTTGAAAAATCCAGCAAAGACGCCTTTGAACTATTGCTAAAAACCTTGCGCTCGTTTAGGCTTTCAAAGAGCTAGTGTAGCTTAGCGGCGGCTAGATCTTAGGGCGTGGAGTTAGGCGCAACTTAGGCTAGATCTTAGGGCAGGCGCTAGGCTTACTAGGGTAGGGCATTAGGCGCAGATAGGGAGTAGGCTTGGCGCGTTAGATCTATGGTATGGCGTTGGGCTTAGCTTAGGCTAGATCTTATGGCGTGGAGTTAGGCGTAGCTAGGGCAGGCTTGGCGTGCTAGATTTATGGCAGGGCGCGCAAACTCTCGCTGTGCTATGCAAGCGTTTTATCTACGCGGCGTTTGCTATATTTGCCGCGCCCAAGATCTGTAATTGCTTGTAATTGCCGCGCCTAAGATCCACCCAAGATCTGTGATTGCTTTTGCTTGCCGCGCCAAGATCCGCTCAAGATCTTGCTTACTTGTTCTTACTGCAGCTAAGATCTACACCAGCCCCGCGCTAGATCCGCTTTATTTTAAAGATTTTTAGCGTTTTGTGCCCGTTTAGATCCGCTAATGGCGCCAGATCCGCACTCTAGCTTGAGTTGATTTGCTACCCGTTCTGCCCGCTTGGCTTGAGAGATCCAAGCTATGCTTTGGCTATCGCGCAGCTCCACAGTAGCGCCAGACCCGCCCCCACGTTTGCCGTTTGCCCTAGATCCAAACACTCGTAGCGCTATTAAGATCTTAGGCTTTCGCATTCCCAGCTAGGGTTTTTATCTGCTTGATTTATTAGGTAGTCTAAGATCTCTAGGCAATCGTGCTGGTGCGCGCGGCTTAGCAAGCCAAAAATTTTAAAAATATCTAAAAAAACGTCTATGTTGCGCTCGTCTAGTCTTAAAAAACCCGTTTCCTTGCTTTGGATTTTTCTGCCTAAAAAGCTAAAGTCGCCGTTTTTGTCTGCAATGCGGCTCATTGGTATGCAAAGGTAGAGCATTGGCATAACACCTACGGCGCGCTGTTTTTCCCGCACGATTATTTCGCAAAGAAAGTCTTTGGATCCAAGCTCGCAAACTAGCAGCGGATAACTCACGCTAGAGCTTAAAAAATCTACGCCGTTTATGGTTTTTCTTACAAAGTGCGCCCTTGTTATGCGCTCCGTTTCATCAATGAAAGTGCTATTTTGAAAGATCTTGCCACGCAAGGTTTGCAAATCGCCTTGCAAAATTAACTTCTTGCTTAAAGCGCATTCTAAGATCTTGCTAAGCTCGTAAATGCGCTTTTTCTTGCCGTTTGCACCAATAAAATGCTCGCGCTCTTGGTTTTCTGTTATTTTGTCATAGCCGATTTGCCATTCTATGTAGTGCTTTTGCGTTAGAATGGTTTGCGTAGGCGCCACCGGCTGCCCGTAATCCATAAAGGTAAGCCGCTCTTTAATGCGTATTTTTCCCGTTGCCATACTTAATGGTAGCTCGTAACTTATCACGTAAAATCCTTAAAAAGCCTTTTAAAATAGCTGCTTATCTGTGGTTTTTGCTCTAGGCTCATAAAAACATCCGCCATTTTCAAAAACTCGGCGTTATTGATAAACACATCTAAATTGCCAAAATAATACGGCAGCTTTGCAGCAAAGTGTTTGAAGTGATGTATGTAGTAGTAATATTTTAGGTTTTCAGCAAAGATCTTGACGGAGTTTGAGCTTGGTTTATCCATAAAAGTTCGACTACGTTTTAGCGCGTTTATGTCCCTAAGTGTGTAAAAATACGCTACTTCTTTGCGCTCGTCCTTGAAATTTGGGTATTTTTGAACGTAATTTGCAATGAAATCAAAGTCATTTAACCTAAATTTGGCGCCCTCAAGCGTCTTAAACTCGTAATTTTTAATAAAATCGTAGTCCATTCCAAGCGCATTTTTTTCATACAGCGCCACGATTATCGGAAAAAACGTGCTTGATTTTGGCGTAAAAACTTCAGAGCTAATTATTATGCTCTCTCGCAGCCTGTAAGCGCTTGTGAGATCTTGCAAACTCTTGAAATTCGCCCGTTTAATGAGATACGAAAGCGGGTGCAAAACGCATATAAAATCAGGCTTTAAGCTTGCGTAAGATCTTAGAAAAGAAACGCCAAGATCACGGTGGCGCAGGTTTTTATCCACAGTAAAAAGCTCTTTTTTAACTCCAGCGCGGATAATGGACGTTTTGTCATTATACGGCGGATTGCCAATGATGATGAGCTTTTGCAGGGGGCTAATGCCAAACTTAGCTCTGCTGACGTTTTCAAGAGAGTTCGTGTGTATTAAGCGGGCGTTTTTCCTTAGCTTTTGCAGGGCTGTTTTGTCAATATCCGCGCCGATGTAGTCTAGATCTTTGGTAAAAAAATCGCCGTATCCGCAGCTGCTATCAAGAAAGGTAAAACTTTCTAGCGCGGGTATTTTTTCCAGCATTTCATAGGCTAGCACAACTATTCTTTGCGGTGTGTAAAAACTGCCTAAGTTTATTGTATCAGCGCGGTTTAGGTGCGTTTGCACGGGCGGGCTTGCTTACTTCAAATTCGGGCCATCGTTCCATTTCTCGCGCGCAAGATTAACCCCCACGCCGCGCACCTTGCGGGCTTGGTAGTCAAGCTTAAAAAACGCCTCATAAACTGCCTTAGGATCAAGCGGCGCGGCGCGCTCAAAGTCGTATGAATTGCTGTTTTTTTTGAAAGGTATGCACGCATCAAGCAGGGCGTAAAACTCATCGCGCGCGCTCTCGTAGCTCTCAAATTCCTTAAATGCTTGCTCTTTTGTAATCATCGTCCGTCCTTTGTGCCGCGTATTTTGCCTTGCGGGCGATAAAATAGAGATTAATTGCAAGCGCGGGGCGGCGGGCGCGCCTAAGATCTAGGAGCACCCAAGTTCTAAGCACGGCGGGCGCGCAAGATCGAAACCGCGCCTAAGATCTAAACGCACGGCGTGGCAAGATCTAAGATCCAAGCAGCGCCCAAGATCTAAGCACACCGCAAGCACGGCGGGGCGCTTTGGTATAATCGCGCGGTGGAAAAAGTATATTTCAAGACGTTCGGTTGCAGGACGAACAAATTCGACACCCAAGTAATGATTAGCTCCCTAAAACGCTACGAGCCCACGCAAGATCTAGCAAGCGCTAGCGTCGTGGTCGTGAATTCTTGCACGGTTACAAACGGCGCCGATAGCGGCGTGCGCAACTTCATCAGCAAAATTAGGCGCGAATATCCAGACAAAAAAATCCTTTTCACAGGCTGCGGCTTTAAAACCAGGGCGCGGGGCTTGCTAGAGCGCGGGGCGATACACGGCGCCTTTAGCGCGGGGCTAAAAACAGACATCGACGCCCTGCTAGAGCACGAGCGCGGCTTTTTAAAAGAAGGGCAAACGGGGCGGCAAGAGCTCATTTTGCGCGGGTTTTCATCAAAAAGGGCTTTCATCAAGATCCAAGAGGGGTGCAACTTTGA
>CAUTXO010000072.1:0-7646 GCA_963542625.1 uncultured Helicobacteraceae bacterium
TTCGTAGTATAGGTCGTTACCTTCTCTTGTTCTTTCCCCAACACCGGCAAAAACAGAATATCCGCTGTATTTGTAGGCAACGTTGTGAATTAGCTCCATAATAATGACCGTTTTACCAACGCCCGCACCGCCAAAAAGCCCAACCTTACCGCCCTTTGGATACGGAGCCAAAAGATCCACCACTTTAATCCCCGTTTCAAACATTTCTGTCTTTGTCCCTTGCTCCTCAAAAGATGGCGGATTTCTGTGGATAGGCCATTTTTGTTTTGCCGGTATTTCATCGCCATCATCAATGGCATTACCGGTAACGTCTATAATTCTGCCTAAAACTTCTTCCCCAACAGGAACCTTAATGGGGCTTCCCGTTGCTTTAACAGCGCTGCCCCTTACCAAACCGTCCGTTGAATCCATCGCAATGGTTCTTACCCTATAATCACCTATATGCATAGCAACTTCGCACACCAAATGGTGCTTTTTGTCGGCTGCTTCATAGTCTATTTCCAAAGCTTCGTTTATCTCCGGTAGATAGTTTTCAAATTCCACATCTACAACGGGACCCATTACTTGGACAATCTTTCCTTCTGCTACCATATTAACCTTTCTTTATTTTATTTCATTGATTCCGCGCCGCTTACTATTTCCGTAAGTTCGGTTGTAATAGCCTCTTGCCTTGCCTTGTTGTAAGATAAAGACAAGGACGATATAAGATCGCTAGCGTTGTTCGTTGCATTTTCCATCGCCTGCATTCTTGCGCTGTGCTCGCCTGCCAAAGAATCCACAAGGGCAAAATACAAATTGTATTCTATATATTTTTGCAACATAGCTTCTAAGATCGTGTCGTCGTCTGCTGGCTCAAACTCTATCTGCGATGAGTATTCGCAATCTTTTTTGTCCGAAAAATCAACGGGCAACAACCTAATTTCCCTTAACTCTTGAGAGATCATATTCTTATAGCCGTTGTAGATCAGCACGACTTCGTCTATATTCCCTTTGGCAAATTCATCAACGGATTTGGATATAAACTTTCTAGCGCTTTCATAATTTGGCGACGCGCTAAGCCCGATAGCCACATCGTATAACTCAACGCCATTAAATTTAAAATATGCAACGCCTTTTTTGCCTATGCCCCTTAGCCTGATCTTTGTTTTATTTTGCCTGTATTGGTCGAGCTTTTTTGAAACGGATTTAAGAGTTTGCGAGTTAAAGCCGCCGCACAAACCCTTATCCGCTGTTACAAAAATAAGATCCGCTTTTTTGATATTTTCCGGTTTTTGCACCATAAAATACCTACTGTCAATACCGCCAACCTTACTTTTGTTTATCCTGCAAGCAATGTCGCTAATTACACTATTTAGCTTGTTGGCGTAAAATCGCGACTTTGTAGCAACTTCTTCCGCTCTTTTTAATTTAACGGTTGAAACAAGCTTCATAGCTTTAGTCGTTTTTTGCGTGTTGCTTACGCTTCTTATACGCCTTGATATGTCTTTTAAACTAGCCATTTTAAGCCTTAATCCGCATTAAAAACCGTTAAAAAATCTTCCAATGCTTTTTTTATCATCTCTTCCGTGTCGTTATCTATTTTTTGCTTGGTTCTGATATCTTCTAAAATACTTGTGTATTTGGCTTCTAAAAACGGATAAAGATCGCTCTCAAACTTTTGGATCTTAGACACTTCAATATTATCCAAATAGCCCCTAGATCCAGCGTAAATCAAGATAATCTGCTTTTCAATAGCAAGCGGTGAAAATGGCGGCTGCTTTAAGATCTCTACTAGCCTTTGACCCCTTTCTAGTTGCTTTCTGCTAACTTCATCAAGATCTGAAGCAAACTGGCTAAAAGCTTGCAACTCTCTATATTGCGCAAGATCTAGCTTCAAGCTTCCCGCTACTTGTTTTGTAGCCTTAATTTGTGCCGAACCGCCAACTCTGGATACAGAAATACCGACGTTAATAGCCGGTCTTATACCGGAGTTGAAAAGATCTGACTCCAAGAAGATCTGACCGTCTGTAATAGAAATAACGTTTGTTGGAATATAAGCGGAAACGTCTCCAGCTTGCGTTTCAACAATAGGAAGTGCAGTTAAAGATCCCGCCCCCTTAGCATCGTTTAATTTCGCGGCTCTTTCCAAAAGTCTTGAGTGGAGATAGAAAACGTCTCCTGGAAAAGCTTCGCGCCCCGGTGGTCTTCTAAGAAGCAAGGACATTTCTCTGTATGCGACAGCGTGTTTTGATAAGTCATCATACACAATAAGAGCGTGCCTTGAGTTGTCTCTAAAATACTCGCCCATCGTTACGCCTGCAAACGGAGCCAAATATTGCATAGCCGAAGATTCACTAGCGCCGGCTACAACAACTATCGTGTATTCTAGCGCCCCGTGTTCTTCTAGCCTTTTGACAACTTGCGCTACGCTGGATTGCTTTTGCCCTATCGCAACGTATATACAAATAACATTTTGACCTTTTTGATTGATGATTGTATCAAGCGCAACGGTTGTCTTACCTGTTTGCCTATCGCCAACTATCAACTCTCTTTGCCCCCTGCCTATTGGCACAAGAGCATCAACAGCCTTCAAACCTGTTTGCAATGGCTCGTGAACGGACTTTCTAGGCATAATGCCGGGGGCTTTTTCTTCACAAAATCTTGTTTCGCTTGTTTCTATCGGCCCCTTGCCGTCAATAGGTTCACCCAAAGAATTCACAACTCTTCCAATGAGCGCATCGCCAACGGGGACACTTAACAATTTGCGCGTTCTTTTTACTTCCGTGCCTTCTTTTATACCAGCGCCCCTTCCCAAAACAACGGCGCCGACGCTATCTTCTTCAAGGTTTAGGGAAAAGCCCTTGTCGCCATTATCGAATTCTATTATCTCATTAGCCATACAGCCTTTTAAGCCGTAGATCTTTGCAATTCCATCGGCATACGAAATTACCTTGCCGACTTCTTCAACATCAAGCTTAATTTCAAAGCTTTCTATTCTGTCCTTAATGATAGACGTGATCTCTTCAGTTTTAACCGCCACCGGATCTCCTTTGCTATATTCCTCTTAAAATATGTAATAAAAGTTCTTCTTTGATCCTGCCTAAAGAAAAATCAACCCTTAGCCCAAGATCTTGGATTTCAACTTTTACGCCGTTATAATTTGTCTGTTTAACAACCAATTCCAGCTTGACACCTAGCCTTTTTTCCAACGTTTCTAAAAGCTTCTTCGTTAGATCCTTATCTAGGATCTTGTCAGATTCTAAAACAGCCTTGTAAGAATTGCTTTTTATGCTTAGCTGCTTTTGCAATTCTTGATAAATAGTAGGTAATAAATACAGCTTTTTAGAAAGGCTTAAAAGCTTAATTAAATTAATGAATTCGCTTGGTAAATTTTTAATCTTGTCTGTAAGCAAAGCCACTTTTTTAGCTTCTTCAACAAGTGGAGATTTTATTATTTCCACAAATTTTGAATCGCTAAACAAAGAAACAATGCCGGCAAAAGATCTAAGGACGTCTTCTTTTGCTTCTGCCTTGCACACAAAATCCAAAGCCCGCGCGTATTTCAAAGCCGCAAGCTTACTCATTTGGCTATCCTTTTTGTAACTATTTCTAAGATCTTATCCGTATCCGCGCTAAGTTTTTCGTCTTTTAGCAAAAGAGATAAGTTTGTTTTTACAACATCTCTTATCATTTTATTGCGCGCAATTTCTCTGGCTTCTTGCTCTTGCTTTTGCAAGATCTTGATGTTAAATTCATTCTGTTTTGCCAGCTTTTTTACAATCAGCATAGCTTCTTCTTTTGAATTTCTAACGATCTGCGACGCTATTGTTTTTGAATTTTCAAGCTGTTTTTTTATCTTTGCTTTTTTCTCTTCTGATTCTTTAAGTTTATCTTGAATGCTTTCAAACAATTGCGCTATGGCGTCCTTTCTTTTAAGAAAAAAAGCTTTCACCGGATCCTTTAAAAGAAAAAACAAAATGAGAGCGCTAACTGCAAAGTTAAACGTTCTTGGAATAATGTCTGTCTGTGCGTCGCTCGCAAAAGCAAAAGAAAAAAATACAAAAAAATACAGTAAATATCTCATCTAACCACCCCCCCCCCTAAGCCACCATCTTTGATTTGATTGCTTCTTTAAGCAGATCCGAATTTTCTTGCAAAAGCTTTTCAATAGCCTTTTTTTCTTTCTCAAGATCTTCTTGAAACAGCTTCGTTTGCGCCTTAAGCTTTTCTTTTTCTTCATTCAAAAGGCGTTCGTTTTTGGCTTTTTCTTCTTTTATCACATTGCCGATATGCAAACCGGCTTCTTTTTTTGCTTCTTTTAAAATATTTTCGCACTCTTGCTCGGCAAGCCCAGCGTCAGACATTGTTTTTGCCGCATATTCTTGGCTTTGCTTTAAGGACGCGTTTCTAGCGTCAATGTGCTTTAAAACTGGCTTGAAGTAGATTGAATTAAGACTAAATAACATAAAAACAAATAGAGCAAAAACGCTAATCATCAAAACGGGGTCAAGATCTATCATCAAAAAACCTTCAAAAATTTGTCCGCCATACTATCAAAATATACTTAAAAAAACCGTATCACTTTATAATTTCTAGGAGCTTTTCCAGCTCGCCCGCATTTTCCACGCTAATTACTATCTTGCTGCCGCTTACCTTTGCGCGTATTCCACAAGCGGCAAACCTTGAAATAACCGGCTTAAAATCAAACTTAATCTTCTGCTCTTTTTTCACGGCGGAAGTTTCTTCCTTGATTGACTTTACAAGCTTTTCCGTTTGCCTTACGTTTAAGTTTTGGTTTATTATGGAATCGACGATTTTTCTCTCGTCCTTTTCGCTTAGCCCCACCAAGATCTTGGCGTGCCCGTGCGTTATCTCAAGGTTCAAAAGCTTTTGCGCCGCGTAAGATCCAAGATTTAAAAGCCGCATAGTATTTGTGATGTGCGTCCTGCTTTTATGGACTATCTGCGCTAGCTCTTCGTGCGTTATGGCGTAATCGTTAATGAGCTCTTTGTAAGACTGCGCCAGCTCCAAAGGGTTTAAATTTTCTCTTTGAATGTTCTCAATGAGCGCAATCTCCCTAAAGCTACTTTGCGGCAATTCGACGATGACAGCTTTTATTGTTTCAAGCCCGGCAAGCCTAGACGCCCTAAGGCGGCGCTCGCCAGCAATAAGCATAAAGCCCTTTTCTTTTTCCACCACCAAAATCGGCTGAATAACGCCGTGTTTTTTAATGGACGCGCTAAGCTCTTGCAAGGCTTCTTCATCAAATTGTTTTCTAGGCTGAAAGGGGTTTAGCTCTATTTCATCGATTTTTATCGTATTTAAATCGCTCTTTCTAACGCCCAAGCCTTGTTCGTATGCGCTCTCAACCTCTTGAAAAATAGCGCCAAGCCCACGCCCAAGCCCACTTTTTTTTGCCATTCTAGCCCCTTAGGATAGCGCCCGCTAGATCTTGATACGCCAAAGATCCGCGCGATTTTACGTCATACAAAATAACCGGCTGCCCAAAGCTCGGCGACTCGGCAAGCTTTACGTTGCGCGGGATACATATATAAGGTAGCTCTGGATCCTTAAAGTTCGACTTAATAAGCGACGAATGAAAATGCTGCGTAAGATCTGCAAAAACCTGCTTTGACAGATTGTTTGTAGAAGAATACATCGTCGGCAAAAGCCCGCGTATATTCAAAGACGGATTAAGCGATTTTCTAACAATTTTAATCGTATTTATAAGCTGCGCCACACCCTCAAGCGCAAAAAATTCGCACTGCACGGGGATAATCACAGAATGCGCCGCCGTTAGGGCATTAACGGTAATCAAACCAAGCGCGGGCGGGGAATCTATGATGATAAAATCGTAAGTTTCGTTTAGCTCAGCCAGCTTGTTTTTTAAAACTTTTTCCTTTTTGTCCTGAAGCTCGTAAAACTCCTGCTCCATACCGACCAAAGCAATATTTGAAGGGATTAGCTCCAAATTATCTATCATCGTTTTTATCTTAACGTCATTGATGTTTTTCGCATCGGTCAAAACGTGGTAAATATTGTAGTCGTAACTATCTCTGGCGTATCCAAAATTCGTCGTCGCGTTTGCTTGCGGGTCAAGATCCACCAATAAAACCTTTTTTTCCAACGTCGCCAAAGATGCAGCCAAATTAACAGCCGTAGTCGTCTTTCCAACACCACCCTTTTGATTAGCTATCGCTATTATCTCCGTCATCTTAAATTTAGAACCCTTTCACCGTTTATCATCAGACTTCCGTCTTGCTGCAAAATGCTTTTTTTTAGCGGAATTAATACGCCGTTATGATGGGTATTAAATTCATAGCTAAGCGGGAATTCTACCTTATATTTTCTAAAAATTTCAGCCCAAGAAGCCCCCCTTTGGATCTCCAAAAAGAAAAGCTCTAAGATCTGCTCATTTGACATTTCCACGTCCAGCACGCCGTAATCATCGCCAACAAACACTCTGTTTATACCAATTCCGCAAATAACAGCATCAGAAGTTAGCGCAGAAATCGCGCCGCCTATCTTTTTTTTGCCGATGTAAAAGTCGTTAGGCCACTTTATAAACGCCTTTGAACCCTGTGCTGCAAAGACTTCCTTTAAAATAAACGCAAAATAAATAGAAACAGATTGGCGCGGCAAATCTAGCGGCAAATCAGCTAGCCCCAAGGCAAAAGACAAGAAAAAATTGCCCTTTTTTCCCTGCCAAGATCTCCCGCTTGAACCCACGCCGTTTGTTTGGTTGTCGCTAAAAATGGCAATCGGCGCTTTCATTTCGCCCGCCTTGATTTTCTTGCTTAAAAAAACTTGCGTTGAGCCAATTTCATCAAAGTATAAAATCTCCAACTTTCAGCCTTTGCCCCCTTGCGTAACTCGCCGCGTCCATCTGCGCCTTTGATGGCGGAATTAGCGTCAAGATCCGCACCTCTCCAACTAAACACCCAACAACAATCGCCTGCTTTTCTATGCTTTTTATTACCGGTTTTTCGTGTCTTGGCGCGCGGCTCCCCACACTCACAAGATCTAGCCCCGTTATTTTCAGCCCGCCTGCTACATAAAGCCCCCGTTTTGCGCCAAAGGCTAGGAATTTTTTATAAAGCACACCAGCGTCGTTAAAATCAGCCGTCGTGTCAGTTTTGCTGATTTTTTTCGTGCTTGAAGCGTCGCAATCCCTTTGGCTAAGCGGCGCAAGCCCCCCAAAGCGCTCCAAGATCTGCACGATTAGCGCGCCCGCTTTTTGCGCCAAGCTAAGTGTTAGATCCACAGCATTTTGCCCTGAGTTTTTCAGCAAAGAAAGCCCCAAGATCTCGCCAGTATCGAGCCCTTCATTCATCAACATTGCCGTTACGCCAAAGGTTTCGTCGCCGTTAATAATCGCTGCTTCAATAGGCGAGGCGCCCCGGTAGCGCGGCAAAACCGACGCGTGCAAATTAATACAAGGCGCCATCTCAAGCACCGCGCGCGGCAAAATCACGCCATACGCCGCCACGACGATAAAATCCGGCGCAAGATCTCGCAAGCTTTCAAGCTCACTATCCGTAATTTTTGCCGTTTCAAAAACCGGCGTTTGGTGCTCTAGCGCAAAGCTCTTAACCTCCGTTGGCGTAAGGATCTGCTTGCGCCCTACCCTTTTATCAGGCATCGTAAAAACCGCCTTGACGCAAACC
>CAUTXO010000073.1:0-7355 GCA_963542625.1 uncultured Helicobacteraceae bacterium
AAGCACATCACAACTTAAGATCTGTAAGATCTATCAGATCCAGCTATCACTCAAGATCTGCAAGATCTAACAGAACCCGCCACCGTGCAAGCTCCGTGCGCAGATCTAGATCTAAAACCAACCTGCGCGAGATCTAGCTAACTCCTGCGCGCAGATCCAAAACCCGCACGCGCAGCCTCCCCCCGCCGTGCCCTAGAGATCCTTTAGCAGTGAAACCAAAAGCCGCACGCCAGCACCGCTAGCGCCGCTTGGGTTGTAGCCCCATTTTTTCTCCACGTAAGCAGGTCCAGCGATATCCAAATGCAGCCACTTGTCTTTTAGCTTTTCATCGACGAAGTTATCCAAGAATAGCCCCGCGGTAATCGCCCCGCCGTAGCGCGAGCCGCTCACGTTTGACATATCCGCAACGTCTGATTTTAAAAGCTTTTTCAAATACCTATTAAAAGGCAAGTCGGCGGTGAGTTCGCCGCTATTTTTGCCCGCAAGCAGCGCACGGTTTTTTAGCTCCTGGCTATGCCCCATAACGCCTATCGTGTATTCGCCAACGCCCACGACGCAAGCGCCCGTTACTGGCGCTAGGTCAATCAGCCAGGCAGGCTTAAGCTCCGCGGCGTAGTCAAGGCAGTCTGCTAGCACCAGCCGTCCTTCGGCGTCAGTGTTGCGCACTTCTATCGTTTTACCGTTTCTTGCCACCAAAACGTCATCGGGCTTGTAAGCATCGCCGCCTATCATATTTTCAGCAAGCCCAGCGATTGCGTGGATCTCTAGATCTAAGCCAAGCCGCGCTGCAGCCATAATTGCCGCTACCGCCGCCGTTGCTCCGCCTTTGTCCGCTTTCATCGTAACCATATAATCAGATGGCTTTAAGCTAAGCCCGCCGCTATCGTAAGTAAGCCCCTTGCCAACAAGCACGACGCGTTTTTTTGCCGTCTTTGGCTTGTAGCTTAGGTGCAGCACGCGCGGGTCGTGGCGCGAGGCGCGATTAACCGCCAGCAGGGCATTCATTTTTTCCTTTTCAATGGCGGCTTTGTCTAGGACTTTAGCCGTAATGGCAAGATCTTTAAGGTTTTTTTTCACATATTCAACAAAGCTCGCGGGGTAAATTTCATCGGGGTGCGAATTTACTAGATCCCGCGCAAAATTCACGCAGCCGCACACCGCTTGGATCTGCTCTAGATCCCTAGCCGCCAAACCATCAAGCACGATGAGCTTTTCGCGTGGCTTTTTTGGCTTTGACTTATACTTATTAAACTCGTAAGATCCAAGCAAAAAGCCCTCAGCAATCGCCGCAAGCGCGCTCTTTTTTGCCTTGACGCTTGCTGATTTTACGTCCAGCGCACGCAAAATATCCCACGCCGCCGCCGCGCCAAGCTTGAAATTCTCCGCGTCATTCTCATCATTGACGGTAACTAAGATCTTCTTAAAGGCGCGCAAATGCACCGCGCTTGCCTCCTCAAACTCATAGCCTAAAAACTCCGCTTCTTTTTTGAGATCCGCAGGCGTCGCGCTCTTGCTTGCAAATTCAATCTCGTAGTCGCATTTTTGTTTTTTGACGCTAACTTCCATTTTTTACCTTTTCGTTAATTTTTCCATATATTTATACAACCCAAAAAGCACCGCGCCAGCAAAGATGAGCGCCAAATACCAATGCTCTTTGAAAAAAACCTTGATTAAATTTAATAGCCATAGGATCTCTTCGCCAAAAATATAAACGGGCACGATTGTTAAAGACGCCCAAACAAAGGCGCTTAGCAAATTGATAAAGGCGTATTGCCTGTAATCGTAGCGCGTTATGCCAATAGACATCGGAATGACCGTGCGTAGCCCGTAAATAAAACGCTGAAAGAAAATGATAGACCAGCCGTATTTTAGCAGAAGCAGGTGCGCTAGCGCGAATTTGCGCCGCTGTTTGGTGAGCTTTTTTAGAATGAATTTTTTATTGTAGCGCCCAAGGTAGAAGTAGATCTGATCGCCCGTGAAGCCCCCAAGCGCCGCAACGCTAATGGCTAGAAAAATATTCATATCGCCCGTGTGGCAAAGCAAGCCCGCCATCACAAGCCCCGCCTCGCCTTCCATAATGGACCACGGAAACAAAATGAAGTAGCCGTAGCGCTTTATGCCCTCGATGAAAAGTTCTTCCAAGCCTAGACCTCTAGCACGCTATAAATGGGGCAAAGCGCGGCTAGATCTTTGCGCGCGCCTAGAAACAAAAGCTCGATGATGAAGCACGCTTCTACAAGATCCCCGCCGATTTTGCGGATTAGATCAATAGACGCGCGCGCCGTGCCGCCTGTGGCGATTAGGTCGTCAATAAAAAGCACGCGCGGGCGAGACTTGCCGCGAAAGGCGTCGATGTGAATTTGCATCTCGCCAAAGCCGTATTCAAGCGCGTATTTTTCACTCACGGTTGTGTAGGGCAGCTTGCCCGGCTTTCGCACAGGGACAAAGCCCACGCCAAGCGCCACCGCTAGCGCCGCGCCAAAGATAAACCCGCGGCTTTCAGCCCCGACGATAAAATCAAGCTTGTAGCTCTCATACCGCGCCTTTAGATGATTTACCACTAACGTAAAACTCTTTGGATCTCCAACAAGCGTTGTGATATCCTTAAAAATAATCCCTTCTTTTGGGAAGTCTTTTACATCGCGCACGCTGGCGATGAGCTGCTTTTTTTGTTCTTGTGTTAAGTCCATTTTTGCTCCTTATAGCAAGGCTTCTATCTTTGCTTCTAGATCTTTAATTTTGTTTCTGACGCGGTCGTTTTCTATTCTATACTGCGCGTTGCGGGCCTTGAAAGCCTTGACGTCATTACGCAAGCGCACCAGCTCGTCATTGACGATATCCATATTTCCTAAGGATCTTTGGAGCTGGATCTGGTGCTTTTTGATTAGGATCTCCGCGTCTTTTAGTGTGAGTTTTAGCGTTACATTATTGCGCTGCTCTTTATCCGCAAGGTTTTTGTAGTAATACACGCGGAAAAACAAGAAAAGCACCACCAAAAAAATGATGGAAACAAACAGCCAATTAGCGATTAAAACCATCGTCTAGCTTTTGCACTCTTTTCTCGTGGCGGCCGCCTTCAAACTCCGCGCCAAGCCAAGCGTCTATGATGGATTGCGCCGTGGCAAGCCCCGTGGTGCGCGCGCCCATACAAAGGACGTTTGCGTCGTTGTGAGCGCGGGAGATGGCGGCTGTGTAGGCGTCGTGGCAAAGGGCGGCGCGAATGCCTTTGAAACGGTTAGCGGCGATGCTCATACCAATGCCCGTCCCGCAGATCAAACAGCCTTGCGTGCCTGGGTTTTTTAGCACTTCTGCCGCTAGCTTTTGCGCGTAGTCTGGGTAATCCACCCGCGCTTCGTCAAAACAGCCAAGATCTAGGACTTCTAGCCCGTGTTTTTGGAAAGCACCGATACAAAAATTTTTGAATTGCACACCCGCGTGATCGCAGGCGATAAAGATCTTTTTCATAGCGCAAAGTATATAATAATTTAACTTTTTGCATAAAAAGGGTAATATCCGCTTTATGGTAAGCAAAAATTCAAAAATCGCCAACTTGCTACACATTATAAATAACGACATCTGCTTTGAGTTTTATTTGCCACGCGGATCTAGGCGGCTTGCCTGTTCGTCGTTTTCGCCAGCGCAAGATAAGTTTTTGTGCTATCTTGTTTTCATTCCAAATCAAGCGGCGGAGCCACCGGCTGAGCTTTTGCAAGGGCTTAGATCTGCTGTGGAAAACGTAGAAAGCGCGGGCGCGGGCGGCATTGGCACGGGCGCGGCGGCTATGGATCTTGGCACAATTATTGCGCGCTGTGCGGCGTTTTTAGAAAACGCGGGCGCAGATGCTAGCAAAATCAAGGCTTCTTTTGTTTATATAGATACAGCCGCGGGCGTTTTTGATTTTGCGGGCTTTGGCGGTTTTGGCTTGATGGCGCAAAAAGACGGCGGGAGCGTTGAGTTTATGCCGCACAACAACGCGCATTTGGGCGAGCAGGGCGTTAAAATTGAGCGCTTTTTGATTGCAAATTACGCCAAGATCCTTTTAAAAACAGGCAAATTTGACCGCAACTTTTTAAACGCGGAGCTCAAAGACCGCACGCTTGGGGCGTTTAAGAGCGCGTATTTTTTGGATAGCTTTGAGAAAAACATCATCGATTGCGGGCTAAAAAGCTTTGATAGGCTTGCGCTGGCGATGATTAACTTTTTGCCCCAAGATCCGCAGACACTTTTTGAAGCGCACCGCGCGCTTATGCCAGATGACATTCCAAACACGCTTGAAGACGTTAGAGCCGTGCTTGAAAAAAACGCGCTTAATGAGCGCCAGATCCTATCGGCAAAGCTCATTCTAAACGAGATCTTACTAAACGCCATAGAGCACGGAAACTTAGCAATTAGCTTCAAAAAAAAGCAACAGCTCATCTTGCAAAATAAGCTTGACGATGAAATCAAGCGCCTTTTGGCATTGCCGGCGTTTAAGCACAAAAAAGTTTCGCTTAAGGTGCTGCAATTTGTCCGCAACAAAAAGCGGGTGTTTTGCTTTAGGGTGCGCGATGATGGCGCGGGCTTTGACGTCGGGAAGTTTTTCAAAAAGCTAGAGCTAACCAACCACAAGCGCTTCCACGGGCGGGGGATTATTATGTCAAAACATCTCAGCGACGGCGTTTTTTACAACCTAAAAGGCAACGAGGCAAATCTATTTTTTATTAAGGCAAAGGAATAGAATGAAGACAACGATACAAGTGCAAGGATCTAGGGTGATAATAGACGGGCTCGTCGATGGCGTCAATACGTCAAAAGAAATCGCGCACGCCGTTTCGGAAGTTTTTAAGCTTGACGCGCAAACGGTCATCAGCGTGGATTTTTTAAACAGCTTTGCTATAACGTCCTCGCTCATTGGCTCGCTATTAAAGCTCGTGCAAAAAGACGGCGCTAAGATCAAGGTGGTGGCCAATAATAAGGATTTGTTTGAGCTTTTTGATAAGCTTGAATTAGTGGAAATTTTTAACGTTACAAGGAATTAAAATGGCAAGAAAGAAAAAATCGGCAAAAGAAATGGAAAAGGTCTATGAAAGCAGCGCAGAAAACTGGGCTAAGCAAGAAGATAGCGACGATAGCAGTGTGGTAGAAACAAGCGCGGGCGATGAAAAGAACGCAAAAGGCGGCAAAGAGAGCAAGGGCGGCAAGGAAAATAAGGGCGATAAGGAAAGCAAAAAAGCCGGCAAGGTTAAGATCTGGATCAAAGAAAAAACCGTGCAATATGAAAAGGATCTAAAAGAGCTCCAAATTGAGCTTTTGAAGTTGCAGCGCTACGTAAAACAAGAAAAGAAAAAACTCTTGCTGATTTTTGAAGGCAGGGACGCCGCGGGCAAGGGCGGGACAATCAAGCGGCTAACGGAGCACCTAAATCCGCGCGGTTGCCGTGTGGTGGCGCTTGAAAAACCAAGCGACGTTGAGCGCACGCAGTGGTATTTTCAGCGCTATGTTTCGCATTTGCCAAGCGGCGGGGAGATCGTGATTTTTGACCGCAGCTGGTATAACCGCGCGATGGTCGAGCCCGTGATGAACTTTTGCACGCAAGAAGAGCACAAAAGATTTTTAAGCGACGTGGCAAATTTTGAAGAAATGCTTGTGAAAACGGGCGGAATTCAGCTCATCAAATTTTATTTTAGCGTCTCAAAGAAGGAGCAGGCGCGCCGCTTCAAATCGCGCGATACTGACCCGCTGAAGCAATACAAACTCTCCCCCGTGGATAAGCTCTCTCAAAAGCTTTGGGATAAATATACGCTGGCTAAATTCCAAATGCTAATGGCGTCAAACCGCACGCTCACGCCTTGGACGATTATCCGCAGCGACGACAAAAAAGCCGCGCGCATTAATTGCATTAAGCACGTGCTAAGCGTCGTCGATTACGGCGAAAAACTGCGCAACGTTGCGCCTGATAAAGAAGTCGTCATCGATGGCATTAAAGAAATAGAATTAATGGAAAGCGCTAAGGATTTTAGCCAAATGCAAGGCTAGGATCTAGCGGGGATGGACTTTAAGATCTGGAGCGTGAGCGCGGGCTTAGATCTAAGATCTTGAGCGCTGGCTTGGATCTTTACAGTTTTGGACTTGTGCGCTTAGATCCGTGTGCTGTGTGAGATCCCGCGTTTAAAAGTAGCTAGGATCTAGGACGCGGACTTAGATCTAAGATCTAGGCACGGCTAGGATCTGGCGGACTTGGACTTTAAGATCTGGAGCGTGAGCGCGGACTTGGATCTAAGATCTTGAGCGCTGGCGCAAGCGTGGTGGATCTAAGGGGGGGGGCGGGATCTAATGGTGGCGCAAGATCTAGGCGACGCAAGGCGCAAAAACGGCGCAAGATCCATCGCCCCGCCGCGCGGGATCTGCGCGAAGATCTTGCTATGCGCGTTTAAGATCCACGCAAAGCCCCCACCGCAAACTAGGCGCTTTGACAAGATCTTTGCTGGTGCAAGCGCGCGCGTTTGCCGCGTAAGATCTGCTACAATCTGCGCAAAAAATACAAAACACTGGAGAAAATATGGATACAAAAGACTTCGATAAGCTTGCAAAAACTTGGGATAAAGACCCATTCCACGCCCGCGCGCACGAGATTTACAAGATCCTGCGGCAAAAAATCACGCTTAGCGCGAGTGATAGCGTGCTAGATTTTGGCTCAGGGACTGGGCTACTTGGCTTTAACTTTGCAAACGAAGCGGGGAGCTTAAGCTTTGCCGACACTTCGGCAGAAATGCTAAAGCAAGCCCAGCGCAAGGCGCAAGATCTTGGCATTACGGTTAGCACGCTGAATTTGTCGCAAAGCGCGCTTAGCGGCTCGTATAACGTCGTGACGTCCTTGCTTGCTTTGCACCACACAACGGATCTGCGTAGGGCGCTAGCTAATCTTGCTTCTTGCGTGGCAGCGGGCGGCTATCTTTGCCTATCGGATCTAGACCCAGAAGACGGCAGCTTCCACGCCCCAGACGTCGTGCCCTATAACGGCATTGATAGAAGCGTCGTGCTTGAAGTGCTGCAAGAGCAAGGGCTTAGCGTAACCTTTAATGACGTCATTTATGTAGAAAAGCGCCCGACGCGCGAATACCCGATTTTTCTCATCGTCGCGCAGAAAAACCACTAACGCCGCTTGAGATCTAAGGCGGGCTTAGATCTTAGCTCTTGCTACCAGCACGGTTTGTTTGGGGGTTTTGTTTTTGCGGTTTCATTTTACGCGCGCCATTTTGCAAGCCCCGGCGCTTAAAGGTGCTTAAAACAAACTTGGCATACAATTGCGCCACTTGGCGCTTTGGCGCTTAGTTTGGCTTCTTGCGGTGGTAGCAGTGGTGGCGGCGGTGGTGATG
>CAUTXO010000074.1:0-6814 GCA_963542625.1 uncultured Helicobacteraceae bacterium
AAGCGGGGCTAGATCTTTGGTGGGCTTAAGCAACGCAAACAGCTACGTAGATTACGAGCTTGGCAGCCTTCTAAGCTACAAGCTAAACCTTAGCGCCACCACAAAGCTTGCTAAGAATATGGGGCTTTCTTGCTTACTTTCGGGTGTACTAGATAACGACAAAAACTACGGCCTAAGCGGAAGCTTGAAACTTGATTATAGGTTTTAGGGGGGATTATTTGTATTACAAGGAACAAAATGCAATTCAGAGTTTATTATGAGGATACCGATTGCGGTGGGGTTGTGTATCACGCGAATTATTTGAAGTTTTGCGAGCGCGCTAGAAGCGAGATTTTCTTTAAAAACGGCATTTCTCCGGTGTATGATGGCGGGCATTTTATGCTGATTGAAGCCGCTTGCAAGTTTGTCAAGGCGGCGTTTTTGGGCGATATGCTAGAAGTTAAAACCACGCTTGCTACGCTAAAAAATGCTTCGCTCGTTCTTCGCCAAGAGATCTTTAGGAATGGCGAGCTGATTTTTAGCGCGGATCTTAAGCTGGCGTTCATCAAAGAAAACAAGCCCGCAAAGATCCCGGCGCAAATGATGGAATTTTTAAAAAGCGGCTTTAGTGGATCGTGAAAGAAAAATTATCCATCACTGACGCTTCGTTTTGGCGTTGCAAGTAGTCAAATTCTAGGCGCGCACTGACTTTGTTTAGCGTGTAGTCTAGTTTGCAAACAAGCAAGGGGTTAAAATCAAAGCTGATGTTTAGCTTATCCAGTGCTTCGCGCTCGTTTTCAAAGATGAGCGGGGCTATTTCATCGCGGGTTTTTGCCCTTGGCGGCTTGGTGCAAAGCTCACCGCTTGCGTCTTTTGAATAAAGAAACAGCGCCTCGCAAAGGGGCTTTGGCATTTGGTTAAAATCCAAAAAATCGCCGCTAAATTGTATTAGATCCGCCCAAGCGACCTTGCCGATGTTTTTGTCGCTCGTTAGGCTGATGTAATCTTGCGTGATCTTTTCAAACGCCACGAAGCCGTTAATTTTATTTACGCCGTCAAACGCCCTATTTATTTCAAGATCTTCCTTTGAATAAAGGTATGAATTATGCCTTGGCTCAAGCTCCAGCGCGTAGTGGATTAGCTCAAAAAGCACGTCCGGGCTTAAAAGCTCGTATTTTTGCGATAGGTAGATCTTAAGCCTTTGCTCTAGCGCAAACCTAAAAGATCTGGGCAGTTGCTTTAGGCGGTTGATGTTTAGGCGCGAATTCCCAGCCGAGCAAAGCAGCGCCGCGCGCAAATACTTGCTTTTGATTGGTATAGGAAGGTCGTAAAAAAACTTATTGTAAAGCTCGATTTTTTGCTTTGAGCTGTTTTCATCGCTTGAGAGCATAGACGCAAACGCCGTTTGGATTGTTTTGTCAATCAGCGGGAAGAGTTGTTGCTTGATATCTTTCATAAAAATTGCCGTTTGAACTAGGAAAAGCTCTTTGTTGCTGCGCGTTATGCTCTTTTGGCTTAGCGAAAAATAAAGCGCGACGACGCCGGATATTAAAATTATAAAAGTTACGGTTAAAAATAGTATGACGGCGGGCTTTTTTAGGGGCGCGCGGGGGCGGTTTAAGGGCTTGATTTTTTGCATTCGCCATTGTAGCAATTTTTATTGGGAACGGAACTTGCTGTTTGTGCGGTATGATTGAATTTAACAAGTCAAACAAATACATTGAAAGCGCGTTAAACTCAAGGGCGATTAGGCAAGATCTAATCAGCTCCAACATCGCCAATGTGGATACGCCCTATTTCCGAGCTAAAGATCTAGACTTTGAAAACTTGCTTGCTGAGCGGGCGCACAAAGAATTTAACGGCAAGAAATCGCGTAAATTAGAGCTTGCAAAGACTAGCAAAAGGCACTTAGATCCGCGTGATATTTACGGCAGCACGCCGACGCTTTTTTACCGCGACGGGCATATGGCGCGCAATGACGGCAACACTGTAGATCTTGACATAGAAACAACGGAGCAGGCAAAAAACGGCGTGATGTATTCGGCGCTAACGGAAGCGTGGAAGAAAAACAAGATAATCACCGCCAATGCTATTGAAGCTGGCAAAAATTTATAGGATAAAAAATGGCGTTTCTTAATTCTTTTGACATCAGCGGCTACGGTTTATCAGCGCAAAGGTTTAGAACAAATCTAATCAGCTCAAACATCGCAAACGCGGAAACGACGCGCACCGCAGAGGGCGGGCCATACCGCAGACGTGAGGTGGTGTTTAAGGCGATTAACTTTGAAAAATACCTAAACAGCGTGCTAAAAAAGAACTTAGGCGTGGCGGAGTATGAAGACCCGCTTGATGAAGACATCAACTGGACGGATAAGTTAAATGATCCTACAATTACGTCCGTTGTAGTCGATAAGGTCGTGCGAGACGACAGCAAACCAAAGCTAAAATACGAGCCAACCCATCCAGATGCGGACAAAGACGGTTACGTGGCGTATCCAAACATCAACCCAGTGGTGGAAATGGCGGATATGATAGAAGCAAGCAGGGCGTATCAAGCCAATGTTTCAGCCTTTCAAACGGTCAAAACAATGGCGAACAGTGCTATCGATCTATTAAAGGTTTAATAGGAGATTTTATGGCTGATCTTTTAAATAAAGTCGGAGAGATCTTACCCAAAGATCTAAAAGACGTAGGCAAGCAGCGAGCCGCTCAAGCAAACGGCGAGACATTCTCCGAGCTACTAAAAAAATCCCTTGATGAAACAAACGAGCTAAGCCAACAAGGCGAGCGCGCCGCCGTTGATGTTGCTACAGGGCAGGTCAAAGATCTTCACAAAGCAGCCATCGCCATAGGCAAGGCAGAAAACAGTATGAAGCTTTTGCTAGAAGTCAGAAACAAGGCAGTTAGCGCCTACAAAGAGCTTTTAAGAACGCAAATGTAAATGCCCGCAAATACCGCACGGCAAGAAAAAACGGGAAAAATTCTTGCCATTTTTCTTTTTATTTTTATTTTTTTCGTCATATTTTTAGCCGCCGCTTTAAAGCAAACGCTGGATAACGCAAACGCAATCAAACTAAAACGCTTAGAAAACGTCTCATCTTTTCGCGGGAGTGTTAAAACTTACGACGGCGCAAGCCTTGCAAGATCTGTGGATACCTACTACCTTGCGATAAACGGTCAAAATTACAAGGCAAAAAATTACCCCTTTTTGGCTGAGATCTTGTCGATTTACACGGGCGAAAACAAGGCGCAGATCCTAAGAGCCTTGCGCCAAAAAAAGCGCGTTATTATCAAAGACGACATTCAAATAAAAGACGCCAAAGCGCTTATGAATTTGTCAAAAACCCTTGACGCTATGGGCTTTTTTGTCACGTTCATACACCAAAACAGCGCAAGGCGATACGGGCTTGAAGTTATCAAAAACGACACGCTCCAAAGAAAATACGAATACAAAGATCTTCTAACGCCCGTGCTTGGTTTTACGCGCAAAATAGACGGCGGCGCGGTAACGGGGCTTGAAAAATTTTACGACGACGACCTACGCGAGAAAGAAAAGGGCTGGATCTACGCCTACAAAGACGTGCTTGGCAACATCATCTACAACAACAAGCTAGAATTCCAGCCCGGCGGCGACGGCAATTCCATCATCTTAAACATCAATTCAAGGCTGCAAAAGAGCCTTGAAGAGATCCTAGACGCGCAAAAAAAGATGTATGACGCCGCGGAAGTAATCGCCGCCGTTATGGAGAGCAAAACGGGCAAGATCTTAGCCATTGCCGGCACCGAGCGCTACGACCCGGCGCAAATTAAAAATATTTCTCACACAAGGCTAGCGCACATTCAGTATAACTTTGAGCCTGGATCTGTGATTAAGCCGCTTATCCTAGCCAAGGCAATGGAGCTAAAAAAGATAAAACCGCACGATTTGCTCCCGGCTTACAAGGGGCGGTGGCAGCTTAGAAACAAGCTCATCACGGACGAAAAAACCGGGCTTGATTTCATCAGCGCGGCAAACACGATTGTATTTTCAAGCAACATAGGCATAGCGCAAATTGCCCTGAAGCTAAGCGGCAAAAACATCGTCGAGCTTTTTAGCGATTTTGGCTTTGCCGGGCATTCAGACATCGACCTTCCATACGAGCGCCAAACGCTCATTCCAAGCGAAAAAACTTACGATAATTCAGACATTTACAAAGCCACGACGGCTTACGGCTACGGCTTTCAAACGAATTTCATCAAGCTTTTAAAGGCGTATAACGTTTTTAATAACGGCGGTTTGCTGCTAACGCCATCGCTTGCAAAGACGCTCATCACGGCAAAGAGTGAGATCTTGCACTCATCGCACGCGCCGCAAAGGGCGCTTTCAAGTGCTGTGGCAAATTCTATGCTCTGCATTTTGCGCGATACGGTGCTAAAAGGGACGGCGCAAAAGGCGCAAACAGACGGAATTTTCGTCGCGGGGAAGACTGGCACGGCGCACATTGCAAAAGACGGCGGGTATTCAAACACTTACAATTCATCGTTTTTTGGCTTTGCAAACGACTATTCCAGGCGCTACACCATAGGCATTACGTTCATCGAGCCAAAAACGGCGCACTATTCATCGCAAATTGCCGTCCCCGCCGCTAGGGAGATAATAGGCGCGCTCATAGAAAAAGACTTTTTGCGCCCATCGAGCGTCAAATTAAATTATTGCAAGGAGTAAAAATGCCGCTTTTTGAAAACGATTTTATAAAAATAGAAGTAGAGCCCGCCGCCATTCCGTGGGTTAAGATCTTTAGCCGCGAGCCTTACCGCGAGTTTAGCCAGTGCGACGAGATTACAAGATCTTGGATCCTAGCCGCGCTAGACGCTACCGAGCGCTTTATGCTCCAAGAGTTTGAAAGTGCTAAAATTAACATCGCTTCTTTTGGCAATTACCTGCCGCATTTGCACTTCCACATAATGGCAAGGTTTGAAAACGACGCGTTTTTCCCCGAGCCGATGTGGGGCAAAAAGCAAAGAGATAGCCGCCTAGAGCTAGATCTTGATGGCTTTTACAAGCGGCTTGGTGAACATCTAAAAAATTTAACGATAGGACAAAAATGACAACAACACGATTTGCACCATCGCCGACTGGCTATCTTCACATCGGCGGGCTTAGAACGGCGCTTTTTAACTGGCTTTACGCGCAAAAAACAGGCGGGCGTTTTTTATTGCGCATAGAAGACACAGACCAAGCCCGCAACCAAGAAGCCGCCGTGCGCGCTATTTTAGAAGCCTTTGAGTGGCTTGGGCTCTCCAACGACGGAGAAATTTGGTATCAATCCCGCCGCACCGAGATCTACAAAAGCTACATTCAAAAGCTCCTAGACGCGGGGCGGGCGTATTATTGCTATATGAGTAAGGACGAGCTAGACGCCTTGCGCGCCGAGCAACAAGCCCGCGGCGAAACCCCGCGTTACGACGGCAGATACCGCGATGGCAAATTGCCCCCCCGCGCGGGCGTAGCGCCTGTGGTGCGGATTAAAGCGCCGCAAGAAGGCTATGTGCTAATTCCAGATGGCGTCAAGGGCGATGTGCGTTTTAAATGGAAAGATGCCGTCGATGATTTTATCATCGCGCGTTCAGACGGGACGCCGACGTACAACTTCGTGGTGGCAATTGACGACGCGCTAAGCGGGGTTACGGACATTATCCGCGGCGACGACCATCTATCAAACACGCCAAAGCAAATCGTCGTTTATGAGACGCTAGGCTTTGCCGTGCCTAAGTTTTACCACGTCCCGATGATTAACAACGAGCGCGGCAAGAAGCTATCCAAGCGCGACGGCGCGGTCGATGTGATGGAATACAAAAGAATGGGCTATTTGCCGCACACGCTCCTAAATTTTTTGGTGCGGCTTGGGTGGTCGAACAAAGATCAAGAAATTTTCAGCCTTGATGAGATGAAGGCGCTTTTTGACCCGTCAAACATCAACAAATCCGCCTCCAGCTACAACCTAGAAAAGCTCAACTGGCTAAACGCGCACTACATCAAAAGCTCAAGCAGCGATGAGCTTAGGGCGCATTTGGTGGGTGTAGGATTAGATTTAGCGGGAGTGCAAAATGCGGATAAGATCTTAGATCTAGCCAAAGAAAAGGCAAAAACGCTGCTTGATTTACGGGGCGAAGTTTTGCGCTTTACGCGCGCTCCAGAGCAATACGACGCCAAAGATCTAGCGCATTTTGCGCCAGCTAGCCTTGAAGTTATCCGCAAATTTTGCGCGTATTTGCAGGAGAAAAAGCCGCTTAGCATCGATGATTTTGCAGCGGCGATTGATGGCTTTTTGCTAGAGCAGGGCTTGAAAATGCCAGATCTTGGCAAGCCGCTTCGCTTGGCGATTTTTGGGCAAGCGCGCGGTGCGGCACTTGCGCCGGCGCTAGAAGTAATCGGCATAGACGAAGTTACCGCCCGCGTTGATTTGCTAGGCAAGGCTTTGTCCGCGCGGTAGGCTAGTTGGCGGGGTTAGAATTGCTGTGAGCGCCAAGCACGATGGGCTTTAGCTGGCGGTAAATGGCGGAATTTTGCTGGGCTTTGGAGTTTCTGTTGTTGTCGAGATCCGCTAGAACCGCTGGGTTTTCTGGGTTTAACCCCGCGCCCGCGACACGCACCAATCCAGCTTTGGCGTTGGTGTTTGCCGTGCGCGCGTGTTTGTGTGTTTGTGTGTTTGCTTTGACGAGCTTGCAATCCAAACCACGCATTGCTCTTTAATGCTTTTAAATCCAAACCCCGCGTTGTGTTTTAACACCCACGCACGGTGCGCACCGCTATTTGGCTAGCTTGGCTGAATATTTTTGCCGTTTTCATCGCGCT
>CAUTXO010000075.1:0-6751 GCA_963542625.1 uncultured Helicobacteraceae bacterium
GGGTTCTGGGTTCTGGGTTCTGGGTTCTGGGTTCTGGGTTCTGGGTTCTGGGTTCCCCCGCGTTCCCCCGCGTTCCCCCGCGTTCCCCCGCGTTCCCCCGCGGCGGCGCGCGCCTTTTTTCGCGTTTGCGCGTTTGAAAGCTTTTGCGTTTAGGTTTTTTTGAAAAGATCCGTTTGCCAAAGGGGTAAAAACACTTAGTGCCCCCACGCGGGGGGCTAGGCTAGTAAGCCTTAGTAATTATTAGCAGGATTAGTGCTATAATTACGACTAAGGTTTTTATAGGCATTTAAACTCACCACCTTTCAGAGGTGAAATTTAAAGCCGGAGATTGCGACCCTTCGGCTTTAATCTCTATCTCCATTATATTAAAAAGTGACTTTGTCAAGATCTTTGAAACCAAGCGCGTATTGTTTTTGTAGAAATGAATCGCCAAAGGGGTAAAACACTTAGAGCCCCCACGCGGGGGGCTAAACTAATAAGCTTCCGTAACCACAAGCAAAATTAGTGCTATAATTACGACCAAGTGTATTTGACTCATAATCTCACCACCTTTTAGAGGTGAAATTTAAAGCCGGAGGTTGCTACCCTTCGGCTTTAACCTCTATCTCAATTATATTAAAAAGCTACTTCATCAAGTGCTGAGCAAGACTTTCTCCTTAAGTTGTTTTATATTTGTTTGTTATAATTTGGCAAAAATTAAACGGACAATTAATGAAAAATTACCTTATATTTTTTGCGGTTACACATATTTTGCTTTATGCTGGTTCTGCTCCTGTAACTATGATAAATCAAGATGCAGATATAACACAAAAGAATAAATTTAACAGCACGGATATACCAGAAACTAATAGCGTATCCATAGAGAGTAACGACAAAAATATAAGCGTTAAGGTAAAAAGTGGCGGTAGTTTAGAGTTAAAAGCAGGCAGCAATAACGCCCCACTTCATATTGGAAACGCTAAGAAATTTGGAAACCTTATTGTAGAGCAGGGCGGTAAGGTTTCCGTGGAGCAAGATAGAATAGTTATCGGCGGTTTGTCATCTGATAGGCAAAAAGATCTTAAAAATGTTTCCGTTGTTGTGAAAAACGGTGGCGAACTAACGTCTAAACGCCTTTATTTGATCCAGCAAGAAGGCTCACAAGCTAATATGGCGTATTTTCATCTAGAGCACGGCGGTAAGGCTACTATCCACGAAGATTTTGCAATGGGCGGCGCGGAAAATTCGTTATCCGTTGCCGACATCGAAGGCAGATTGTCCGCTAGAACCATTGCCGTTGGGCTCATTAAAGACGCTACGGCGTATTTGAATATAAAAAACAGAGCTGACGTGAATGTTAGTTTGCTTGAAGTGGGTAGCAAGGCCACATCAGGCGCTGCAGGAAGCAAGGCATATGCCATTATTGATAACTCAAAACTTGTTGCAGAAGAGATACGCGTTGCCAGAGAAGAAGCTGCAGCGGCGGTTTTGACGGTGAAAAACAACGCAAAGGTTGATGCAAACCTTACCATCGGTAGCGGCGGATCTAACGGCATTTTAAATATTCAAGATAGCGGCACACTCTTAAGGGCTGATAATATTGTTTTTGAAGATTACGGTGGCAACATATATCTAAAAGACGGCGCGGTGCTTGAGCTTAGCAAGGACATTAACAGATCCCACTATTCAAGCATTAATAATCTCTCAGGCGTTGCGGACGGTAATTTGACGATTAATAACGCCACGCTAAAGATTACGGGCAATACAAAGACGGATCTTTTTGATGGATTTACGAGCACAAAAAATAGCAAATCATACACATACACTTCAAACCTGATAGTTAAAGAAAACGCCTATTTTGACTTGCAAGCAGACAGAAACATTTCCAGCAAGGCGCGCATTATGGGGCAGGGCTGGCTTATTAAAATGGGCGCTAAGGATCTTGGGCTTTACGCTTCCACAAAAGACGTGGGCGTAAAGGTGATGGCAAAGGAAGGCAAGGTTAATATTCTTGACTCAAATCACGCGATGAGAGATGGCGATATTTACGCCGTGCATATTAAGGACAAGACCACGAACGGATCTTTTCACTCAAACGGCGAGATTAATATTTCAAAAGGCAGGCTTGAGCTTGACACGGATCTTGATGAGCTTTTGCCGCTTAAAGACGGCGTTTGGGAAGTTTTGACAGCCAAGACAAAAATTAACGGCGACTTTAAAAAAATCGCGCTCGTGGGGCAAAAAAACGACGTGCTAAAGTTTATTAAAGATAAAACGTCAAACGACACAAGCTACAAGCTCACGCTGAAAATCAGGCAGCTAAATGTGGATTCAAGGAGCGTGGCGGGCGTGAATAAGCCGTTTTTTGACGCCTTGCAAATGGTGCTTTCTGACGAGAGCAGATCCACGCAAAACTACCCGCTTTTGAATAAGTTTGTTTCGCAACTAAGAGAAGAAGATCCGCAAGAATTTAATAGGCAATTGCAACAGCTGGGGCCTATCCTTTTTTCTGCTAATGTGGTTAATACGTCAAGTAAATTAGCTAAAGATGCTGTGTTAGCTAGGGATCTTAGCGCGGCTAGAGCGCTAGATAGCGCTGGCGGAGTTGCATACGCAAAACTCATCAGCGCTTACGAAAGAGTAAACGAAGGCAGCAACGGCAAGAGCGCTTATGGTGGATCTTACAGCGGTTTCGTAGCGGGCGTGGATAAGGCGCTTGCAGATTCTGTTGCCGGCTTTGCGTTTTCTTATATTAACGGAGATCTTAGCGCTGAAGACGGGCTAAACCATAACTTTAAAACAAACGTTTTTCAGGGGCTAGCTTACGCGGATCTAGCGCTTGGGGAGAAGCTAAACCTTAATTTGCTTGCCGGTTTGGGGCTGGCTAAAAACACGGGCACAAGAACGGTGGATTTTAAACCAAAGCGCTCATATAAAAACAAATCTGAGTATTACAGCACGCTTTATACTCTAGGCGGCGGCGTTTCTTATAGCTTTGACGGGCTTTCGCCTTATGCACGGCTTGAATATACAGGCGTGTCTGAAGGCGATTATTCCGAAAACTCTAAAGATCTTGCGCTAAAGGTTGGCTCTGAAAAGTTACAAGCCGTGAGTCTTAAGGGTGGATTTAAGACAAGCCAAAAGATTGCAAGCACGCTAAGCATTAGAAGCGACTTTAGCCTTGGCGTGGAAAAATTGACAAAAACAGCTAAAAAGGTTTCTTCTAAACTAAAACCAGACTTCAACTACAAAAACCCAAATTCAAGCACGAGTGGTTTAGTTACTATGATGACTATGGGGCTTAGCTGGACGCCAGCAAAGCTTGTTGAAGTCTATGCCGATTATGGAATAGGCGCGCAACTTGACCCTTATAACAAGGTGTTTTCTTTGGGCGCGAATTATAAGTTTTAGTTTGCGCGGTGCGCCCTTAGCGTGGATTTTTTAATTTTTGGTAATATAACCGCAAAAAATTTTCAAGGAGATCTAGGTGGATATTAAGATCTTAGAAGAAGAAAACAGGTATCTTGTTGAGATGGACGGTCCAATAAAAAGCGTTACGGATAGCTCGGATATTAAAGAAGCCTTAAACTCCTGTGGTGATACTTCTAAAGCTGTGGTGATAAAAATCACGAATTCATTTTCCATCACGTCTTCTGTGATTGGATTTTTGCTGAAAAAAGTGCAGGTGGATAACTTTAAAATCAGCCTAGAAGTTGCCGACAACAGGCTTTATGAGCTTTTTGACACCTTGAATTTGATTGAAGCTTTGAATGTAACAAAGTCTGCATAATTAATGCGCCGAGTTTTACGTATTTTTTTGTTTTTTTCCGTTTTTCTTTGGGGGCAGGGCGAGCAAACTACCGCGCCAGAAGAGCAAACCGCGCCGGGCGCGCAGGGTGGTAAGCCGCTCATTGAGCCAGCAGTTGAGCCCGCCATTGAGCCAGTTAGCGAGCAAGCTAGCGAGCCGCCCGCTTCTATAAACGCTGTTTATGTTTCGTATTGGAAAGCCACGCAAAACGGCTATATTGATAATTTAATCAAAAACTCTCAAAAAACCCCTATAAACGCGGTTGTTGTCGATGTGAAAAACGAATATGGCAACTTGCTTTTTATCAGCGAAGAAGGCGCAGCAGCAGGCTTGCAAAAGCTCAAGGCTTTTGTGGCTAAATTCAAGAAAAACGGGTTTTACACCGTCGCGCGTTTTGTGGTTTTTAAGGACAAAAAACTTGCCGCTAGCGATATAGATCTTGCCGTTGTTGATGAGCTTGGCTTGCTTTGGATTGACACGGGCGGTATGCTTTGGAGCGACCCTTTCTCTCCGCGCGTTAGGCAATACAACGCGGATCTTGCCGTGCTTGTTGCAAAGGCGGGCTTTGATGAAATTCAGTTTGACTACTTGCGTTTTCCGGCTAATCAAGATCTGCGCTACCTGCAAAAAAGCACGCAAAAATCGCGCGTTGGCGCCATTGCGGATTTTTTGAGCCTTGCTTCTGGTGAGCTAAAGCCCTTTGGCGTGAAAATTTCTGCTGATGTGTTTGGCTACACCTGCTTAAATGCCGGCGACACGGGGATAGGTCAGGATCTCTCAAGCATAGATAGGTTCGTTGATTACATCTCGCCAATGCTTTACCCAAGCGGTTACGGTAGCTCAATCCCGGGGCTACAAGGCACGCCGGTAGAAAACCCGCACGACACAGTGTATTTGTCGCTCCTTGCGGCAAACAAGCTCAAAAAAATCTCGCGCGCCAAGTTGCGCCCGTGGATACAGGGCTTTCAAGATTACGCCTTTGACAAAAGGAAGTTTCAAAAAAAAGAGATACAAGATCAAATCCAAGCCACCAAAGAGTTTGGCGCAAACGGCTGGATGCTTTGGCACCCCGGCAGCAAGTATAATTTTAGCTACCTAAATTAGCCGCGGGGCTTAAGTTTACTTGGCGGATTTGCGTGGCTCTTGCTTAGAACTTGACTGGATCTCTTGCTTGGATTTTGCCTTGATCTTTGTGCTGGTTTTGTCTAGCCCTGCTTGTTTGCCCGCTGGATCCTTACCGGCTTTGCGTAAGATCTTAGGCACCGCTTTTACTGTTTGGATCTTTGGCAAAGGTGTGCGGGATCTCTTGCTTGGATCTTGCGCGTAGCCGCGTAAGATCTTAAGCCTGTTTGTCCGCTGGCTTTGCGCGTGATCTGTGGCGCCTTTGCTTGGTGGTTTGCGTTAGATCTTGCCTAGATCTTGGCTGGATCTTTGGCACCGCTGCGGTTTGCCCTTGGTGCGGATTTGCGCTGGATTTCTTAGCAGATCCGCTAGCCTAGGTTTGCGCCGCCGCCATTTGTCCTTAGCGCGCATTTTTAGATAACGGCTTTTAAAAATCGATTTATTTTGGTAAAATCGCCTTTTTCAAAGATATTGCAAGGAAGTATTATGGTTAGCAAATCTAGTATGGATAGACAAACGACAGAGTATTTAGAAAAAAAATACGACAAAGTTTTTCTAACGGCGGCGGAAGTTGAGAGCGAAACGCTCGTGCCCGCGTCCAATGTCCCATCTACTTCAGACAAACCGCATACTTGGCTTTTAAGAGATGTTGTTGAATTTTTGAATAAACCCTTTTATAATAAGGAATTAAACAGAATGCCTAAGCCGGAAAAGAAAAAATACATCATTTCCGCGACGACGGATTCTTTGAATAAATACTGGCAGCAATCCGAAGAAACCGCAGGCGTGGTAACGCTTTAGCGCGCGCGCCTTGTGCTTTTTTAAAGCGCCTTTTAAATGGTGCCTTGCTTGCTGCTCTTTTAGTTGTTTGTTTTAGCGCTTTTTGCTCTGTTTTTGTTACCTTTTGCGCCATTTTTGTTGCGCCGCTTGCTTTCGCGCAAAGTCTTGGCGCGCAAGCCCCGTATTTTAAACGCATTTTTTGCAAACTCGTGAGATAATTACCAAATTTTTTTGAAGGAAACCTATGAAAACTACTGTTGCAATGAGTATTTTGCTCGCGGGATTGACCCTTTTTTCTTGCGCGTCTAAACAAGAAACAAAGCCAGAAGAGCCGGACTTCCGCTGCCGTCAAGGCGGGGAGCTAGCACCGGAATGGACGTGCATTCCAAAGGCTGATAACGGCATAGCAGCCGTTGGCGTTGCAAAAACAAACGCTGGCGATGACCCGGATCTTCAAATGCAAGAAGCGATGAGTAACGGCAGAACCGCGCTTGCTAGAAGGATTGAAACGAAGGTCAAGACGATGATTAAAAACTGGAAGCGCGCCACCGGCGGCGGCGAAGACCAGACGTTTGAGAAAAACCTTGAGAGTGTTTCAAGGCAGGTTAGCGAGCAAACTCTAACGAACACAAAGCAGCTTAAATACTGGAAGCAAAAGGACGGCACGCTTTGGATTTTGGTTGGCACGGACAGCACGGATCCTGTGCTAAAGAGCTTTAACAAGGCAAAAACAAGCTTTAAAAATGACGAAGCCCTTTGGCAACAATTCCAATCGCAAAAGGCGATGGACGAGCTTGACGCCGAGCTGAAAAAATAGCTTTTTAAGTTTTAGAGTGGCTGGGTTTTGATCCGCTAGGCGCGCTAAGCTTTGCGCACGGCAGATCTTAGGGCAAAGATCTTGCCCACAAGATCTTTGCGCAGAATCCTTTGAGTTTGCGGTTTGTTTGGCTCAAAGGCTTTTGCGCTTAAGATCCTTTTTTTACCGGCTTGGCGGTGTGGTTTGAATTTGCGCTTGTGCTCACGCTACCGCCTTTATTTCACTTGCAAACATTTAAGAGCGCT
>CAUTXO010000076.1:0-6172 GCA_963542625.1 uncultured Helicobacteraceae bacterium
TCTAAATGAGAGCACTTTTAGTAAGCTTGAGCGCTTTATGGATTGCTCGCCGAATAATAATTTATTGTATAAGTATGGTAGTTGGAAATATTGTATTCAAATATGTTGATATTTTATAAGCTAAATTTTTTCACAGATTTATTGCTTGTAGTATGGCAGCTTAGATGAAACAGGTTTGCTCGGTTGCTTTTATTTTTTTGTGTGATTTCTATCTGGTGCTAATACCTAATCATTACCAGTCAAGCGCAAAATACTTGCAATTTGAGCCGAGCCTAAGTTTTGCACTAGAAATGCTCAAATACCAGCGAAGTGGTGTAACGTGCGGTGATAACAGCGCCAACGCGAGCGATGAAATTACAAACCAGCGCGAGAGTGTCAGTGTGGCAGTGCAACAGGTAACAACACCAGTGCGTGTGAGCTCGGGCAGCATTGCAAATGCCAGCGCGGGTGGAGCAACCCTGAGTGAATGAGCGCCAGCGCTGACGTGGCAGGTGCAACGCCAGCGGACGAGCATCAGCAAGAGCGCTGAAACAGCGGGCGAGCGCCAGCGGGCGACAAAATAGCAAACGATCGCCCGCGCGCTAACGCCCTAGCCTAAAAGCGATTTAAATTTTTCAAGTTCATCAAGCTGCTCCCACGGGTAATCGGCTTGCCCTACCTGCCCGCGAGCGGCAACATTGGCGTATAGAAAGGTATCCGCGCTTGGCGTGTCTAGGTGGAATTTACGCGTAATCCAGTTTGGCGTTAGCGCAAAATTCTCGCTCACAAACGCCGAAAGCGCGTCGTCGCTAAGCCCGCGAGCCGTCGTGCCGTAAGTATCCACCGTTACAGAAATTGGCTTTGCGATGCCGATTGCGTAAGAAATTTGCACGAGCGCCTTTTTTGCAAGCCCCGCTGCCACAATGTGTTTGGCAATGTAGCGCGCCGCGTAAAGCCCACTGCGATCGACCTTTGTATAATCCTTGCTAGACTGCGCGCCGCCACCTATTGGCGAATACCCGCCAAAGCTATCTACGATTAGCTTTCTGCCCGTTAGCCCTGAGTCGTGCAAGGAGGAGTGATTAACGTATTTGCCCGTTGGGTTGATGTGAATTATCGTGCTGGCGATGTCAAAAAGCGCGGCGGGCAAGTTCGCCTGCATAATCAGATCTTTAATCAAAGATCTAACCTCATTTATCCCCATACTCGCCACGCAAGGCGCGGAGACGACGATTGTGTGAATTTTTTGCGGGCGGCAATTTTCAAAGTTGTCCTTCGTGCCGTAATCCATCGTTACCTGCGTTTTAATATCAACGCCTAGCTTGTCGGGGTTTGCCAGCGCGTAGGCATAGACCTTTTCCATTAAGATCCGCGCGTATGTGATGGCGCTTGGCATATAGCCTTGCGTTTCGCTATCAGCATAACCAAACATAATGCCTTGATCGCCCGCACCCGTTTCGCCGCTTGCTTGATCCACGCCTTGATTAATATCGAGCGACTGCGAGTTAAGAAGCACTTGAATATTGACGTCGTCTGGGTGCAAGCACTCCTGGCGCGTGAAAAATCCCTGCCCCTTGTAGCCGATTTTTTTAATAGCATTTAGCGCGATGTTTTTGTAATCATCGGTGCTTAAATTCGCCTTGCTGGTAACCTCGCCGCCGATTACGACGTTTTTCCCCGCCACAAAAACCTCGCTTGCTATGCGGCTAGTTTTGTCTTTTTTTAGTAGCTCATCGACGATACTATCCGCGATAATATCCGCGCACTTGTCCGGGTGGCCGGGGCTTACAACTTCTGAAGTAAATAAATACATTTTAATCCTTTAAATTTTTGGTCTAGGCGCCAACTATTTGCGTGCCGACGCCGTCTTTGGTAAAGATCTCAAGTAGCATAGAGTGCTCTGCTCTTGCGTCTATAATATGCACCTTTTCAACGCCTGAGCGTATTAGATCTAAGCTTGCGTCTATCTTTGGGATCATACCGCCTGAGATTACCCCGCGCCGTTTAAGATCTGCTATGCGGGCCCCGCTAAGCGAGTTAATAAGCTTGCCGTCCCCGTCTAAAACGCCGCTTGTGTCCGTCAAAAATATGACCTTTTTTGCACGTATTTTCTTGGCAATTTCGGCTGCCATTGTATCGGCATTGATATTAAAGCCAGGATCTGACGGCGCCAAACCGCTTGCAATCGGCGCAACGACGGGAATTAGATTGTCTGCTAGGATAAGATCTAGCGCCCTTGTGTTAATTTCTGCCACTTCGCCTACAAACCCAAGATCTTTATCCAGCGCGCGCGCCTTTACAAGCCCTGCGTCTTTACCGCTAATGCCAACAGCAAGCGCTCCTTGCGCGTTTAAAAGGCTAACAATCTCGCTGTTTATGTCGCCTTTTAGCACCATTTCCGCAATTTTTAGCGTCTGCGCATCAGTTACCCGCAAGCCGTCTTTAAACGCCGTTTTAACGCCTAGCTGCTCCAAAAGCTGCGTGATGTTTTTGCCACCGCCGTGCACGATGACTATCTTTATGCCAACTAAATGCAAGAGCATAATATCTTCTGCAAATTTCTTACGCAAAGCGAGATTTTCCCACGCCGCACCGCCATACTTCACCACAAAAATCTGCCCGCTAAAGTCTTTAATGTAAGGCAAGGCGTCGATGATTGTTTTTACCGTTTTGATGTTTTGCTGCAAAGGCTTCCTTTATTTAAAAGTGCTATTATAATGCTTCAAATCTTATTAAGGCTTTTATTGAAAATAATCGTTGCGATAACCGGCGCAAGCGGTGCCCAGCTTGGTTTTAGGCTGCACGAGAGCCTGCCAGCTGACGTGGAAAAAATTCTAATAGTTTCTCAAAATTCAAAAATCACAATGCAAAAAGAAGGCGTGGTTTTTGATGAAAAGTCGTTCTGGGAGGGCCCTGCTAGCGGTAGTTTTATGGCTACGCATATGATAATCGCGCCCTGTTCGCTAAACACTTTGGCAAAGATCCGTATGGGGCTTAGCGACAACCTAATCACGCGCGCAGCCAGCGTTATGCTAAAGGAAAAACGCCCGCTTATCCTTGCCCCGCGTGAAATGCCCTTTGATACCATCGCGCTTGAAAATATGAGCTACCTTTCAAGGCTTGGCGTTGTGATTGCGCCGCCTGTTTATGCAAGCTACCAGCAATCCGCGGATCTTAGCGCTATGCAAGATTTTTTCGTCGGCAAGTGGCTAGATCTCCTAGGCATAAAAAATTCGCTTTATAAAAGGTGGGAATGATGAAAACCGTTGTGTATCCGGGGACTTTTGATCCGCCAACAAACGGGCATATAGACGTCATCAAGCGCGCGTGCGCGATGTTTGATAACGTCATTGTGGGCGTGAGCGTTTCGCTCGATAAACACCCGATGTTTAGCCTGCAAACTAGGGTGCAAATGCTAAGCCTTGCAACCGCTGGCATTAAAAACGCGCACGTTAAGTCCTTTGACGGGCTGCTTGTGGATTTTGTGCGCGCGCAAAATTCAAGCGTCGTCATTCGTGGCTTGCGCGCAGTGAGCGACTTTGAGTTCGAGCTGCAAATGGGCTACACCAACGCCTCGATGTATGAAGATCTAGACACCGTCTATCTAATGCCAAGCCTAAAATACGCCTTTATTAGCTCATCGGTCGTGCGGAGCATTTTAAAGCACGGCGGCGACGCCTCGCACCTTGTGCCAAAGGAAATTTACCAATGTATGTAGCCATAGAAGGCGTTGATACCTGCGGAAAATCCACACAAATAGACCTGCTTAGAGCGCATTACAAAACCGCGATTTTTACCAAAGAGCCGGGCGCTGGGAGTTTTGGCGCGCGCGTGCGGGAGCTCATTATGGCGCAAGATCTTTGCGGCGTGGCAGAGATGTTTTTGTTTCTAGCCGATAGGGCGCAACACGTAGAAAGCGTGATAAAACCGCACGCGGGGGAGCTGATAATTAGCGATAGATCTTTGCTTAGCGGCATTGCCTACGCGCGGGGGCTAGATCTTGAGAAGCTTTGCTGGCTGAATTTGCACGCCGTGCAGGGGATCTTGCCGCAAAAGGTCATATTCTTGCAACTAGACGCGCAAAACCTAGCCGCGCGCCTAGCCCTAAAAAACCCCGATAAAATAGAAAAGCGCGGGGTGGATTATTTGCTAGAAATTCAAGAAAAAATCGGCGCGGCTGCCAAAGCGCTTGGCATAAAAACCCTGCAAATAGACGCGGGGCTAGATCGCGTGCTGATTTTTGAAAAGATCAAGGGCTTTATCGATGAATGAAATACTCACGGGGGCTTTCACTCTCACAGGCACGTTTTTTGTGCTAATGGCGCTTTACACCGTCAAAACCGATAGACAAAAGGCGCTGTATTTTTTGATAGCAGGGGCGGCGAGCTTTGGCGTGGCGGTTTTAGCGGCTGTTTTAGACGGGCGCGCGGACGCGGTAAAAAAAGACTTCTTAGCGCAAAAAACCGTATTTTGTGGTGGCGAGCCCGTTAGCCAAGCCGCTGGCTGGGAAATTAAAGGGGGCGATTTTTTCATTCGCGTTAAGGAAATTTACTTCATCAAAAAATGCCAAACGCGGAGCCAGAGCGACGGAAACTCTAATTAATTTGCTTGGCGAAGTGGCGCTTTTTACCACGCTAGGCGCGGCGGCGATACTTTTTGCAAAATACAAAAACTCTAAAGGAAAGCAATGAAAACCGTCTTAGAACTAATTGGCAAAACACCGATGGTGGAGCTCCCCGTGCGGGGCAACCGCCTTTTTGCCAAGTGCGAATTTATAAACCCAAGCGGCAGCATTAAAGATCGCGCGGCGCTGTTTATGGTAGAAGACGCCACCCGGCGCGGGCTCATCGGCAAGGACACCGTGATAATCGAGCCCACAAGCGGGAATATGGGTGTTGGGCTAGCGATGATTTGCGCCGTTAAAAAAATCCCGCTGATCCTTACGATGCCAGAATCTATGAGCCTTGAGCGGCGGCAACTATTACAAGCCTATGGCGCGCGCCTAGAGCTTAGCCCCGCCACGGGGGGAATGAGTGGCGCTGTGCAGCTTGCAAGGGAGCTTTTGGCGCAAAACAAAAACGCCATTACGCTCGGGCAATTTGACAACGCACAAAACGCCGCCGCGCACGAGCACACCACAGCGCTTGAGATCTTAGAAGATCTTGGCAGTTTGGATTATTTCGTCGCGGGCGTTGGAACAGGCGGCACGGTTAGCGGCACGGCGCGCGGGCTTAAAAAACGCTTGCCCCACGTCAAGGCAATTGCGCTTGAGCCCTTTAACAGCGCGGTGCTTAGCGGTGAAAAACCGGGAGCGCATAAAATTCAGGGCATAGGCGCGGGGTTTATCCCGGGCGTTACGGATCTAGGCGTCATCGATGAGATTGTAAAGGTTAGGGAAGAAGACGCCATCAAAGAAGCCAAGATCCTAGCCAAGGAGCACGGGCTGCTTGTTGGGATTTCATCGGGCGCGAACGTTTTTGCCGCCAAGGAGCTTGCCGCGCGCGTGAGTGGCAAAACCATCGTAACCTTCCTTTGCGACACGGGCGAGCGCTACCTAAGCACCGGAGTTTTTGACGCCTAGCACCGCAATGTGCCAATAACAAAACCGGTGTAAGATCTAGCCCGCCAGCTAAAGATCTAAGATTTCGCCCGCCCCGCCAATCGCTCAAGATCTTGACAGGCACTAAGATCTGACGCTAGCCATCAAGATCTTTGCGCGCGTTTAAGATCTTAGATCTAAGATCCGCCACGCCCGCGCTAAGATCTTAGCACTACGCTGCACCCCTAAGATCTTGCACTTCCGCTCGCACCTAAGATTTGCCACGCGTGCCACTCAAAACCTTGACAGCCGCTAAAGTCTTTGCACCCCAAGATCTCTACGCCATCAAAGATCTTTAACCACTCGTGCTACTCGCGCGCCTATGATTTAGCCCGTGTGTATTTAAGATCTTGACAGTCGCTAAGATCTTGGCTTACACTGAAGATCTTTGCAGCGTCAAAAATCTTTAATAGCAAACACAGTGCAACACTTACTCAAGATCTCAAGTGCTGCGCGGGCTCCAAGATCTACCGCGCCAAAGATCTCTCAAGCTCCTAAGATCCACCACCAGCAGCGTAAATTTTAACGCCCGCAAAACTGCGCAGGATGAGGCAAGATCTAAGCAAGGCTACACGGTGTAGGCGACGGTTGCGC
>CAUTXO010000077.1:0-6041 GCA_963542625.1 uncultured Helicobacteraceae bacterium
TACTGAAAATAGTCCTCCCAAAACAAATCTACAAGCACAGCCTAGTTGGTTTTTTCCGTTGCTTTTATCGTAAAATATGACGAGTGGCCAATCATAACAGCCACGAATAAAATAGCCGCGAATGCTAAGAATTCCATAGTTTCCTCCGTTAAGCATTGTATCATAAAACAAAGGATACAAAATGAGCGCTTTGCGCAAAACACCGAAAAAATTCTTGCTTTTTAACAAAAAATGGCATAATCAAAAAAACGCAATAAGGTTCAAAATGATCGTTAATGCTGTAATTGAAAAAGATGAATTCGGATATTTCGCCTACGTCCCTTCTTTGGGTGGTTGCGTATCTCAGGGCAAATCATACGAAGAAGCAATAAAGAACATTACAGAAGCAACAGAGCTATACCTAGAGAGTTTAAAAGCCAACGAAATTCAAAACATAGGCACAAGAAATTCAGCCATAATCCCAATTGAAGTAGCTTTGAATGCCTGAATACCCTAGATTAACAGCTAAAGAAGCAGAAAAACTATTGCTAGCTAATGGCTTTCTAATCGACCGACAAAAAGGTAGCCACAAAATCTACATCAAGGGAAATTTAAGACAGGTTTTACCACACCATAGCGGAGAGATCCTGCACCCAAAAATCATCAAGCAGGTATTTGAAATTATAGAAAAATAGCATCCGGGAAGCCATAAAGCTCTCTTTACGCTAAGAACTCTTTAGAAAAAAGATCCTACTATTATTCCAAGCCAAAATTTTAACAACCCCAATCTTTCCTTAGCTTCATCTAATTTCGGCATAAATACCACCTTACGAATGGCTGAATTATAACTTAATTTTTTCTTTAATCTTAGCGCAAAACCGCCTATATTTTGATAATACCCCAAAAAACATTAACACACCCCCAAAATCGATAAACACAGTGCCAAAAATCATAAACACACCTCGAAAAAGTATAAACACAGTAGCAAAAACTATAAACACAGTCGATTTTTCATTAACACAGTAAAACAAACGCCAAAAACCACAAAAACATCAAAAACTTACACGGCAGGATATCCTTTTTGTGCCCACAAAAAGAAAGTAAAAATGGCAACAAAGCATTATGAATAAATGCTTTGTTAATTGTTGCAACGGTTTTATAAGCTTTGTAGGCTATCTGTTATCAAAATCTTTTTGGTATGATCCTTTAAATTTTTTAAAGGACAAAGTATGAAGTTTGTAAATGTTAGCGGGGGGGGGGGGCAACCTATAAATTTTCTCTCCTAGGTTTGGTTGGTGCAATAGCACTTAGTTTGAGTTCTTGTGGCATTTCGCCCAGTCTAAAAAAAGAGGACAGAAACTTTGCTATAAAAACAAACGGTGCCACGAAAGACACAATACTTAAAAAAATAGAAAAAACTGTTATAGAAAACACAACTTTTAGACGAATAACATTGGCAAAAAAGGTAGAGGAATTTAAATTGTCTTGCACGGAAGATGAAACATACTGCCAAGAAGAAGATCAAAAAGTCATAGAATTCAAAGTAAAGCCAAACAGGGTGCTATTATCCTTGTATTACATAGATACTATAGTCGTAGATAAAACAAAAAAAGAAAGCGTGTTAATACAATATCTAATCGTTCAATATCCGATAGACTTTGAAATTACGGATAGCGAAGTAAGATTTAAATACAACAGAAGCGCGATTATAGATAGAATAGTAAGCTCTAGGCCGGTAGATACAACAGATACACTTACATTTTCAGAGACAGCTTCAGACGTTGGAACATCTTTGACATTTGGGCTGAATAAAAATTTTAAAGAAAATAAAAAAGTTACGGGAGATGAATATAATAGAATATTTAAGGCATTAAAAACCTTAAAATTTTGATTACTATGCGAAAAAAGATACAATTTAACACAAAGGACAAACTATGAAAAAATCAAAAGATCTAGACTTTGATATGAAAATTGACGGCAATACAATTGAATTTGACTTGCCGGGCGAAATGCTGCCAGAGCAATTTTTGGGAGCTTTTTTAGGGCAATCTATGATAGATCTTGAAAAAAGAAAGATTGCAAGACAAAAGGCGCAAGCAAGAGCAAAGAAAAGAAAAAGCCTAGCCAAACGAAAAACGGCAAACGCTTAAATTAAATACGAGCACGCAAAAACCGCTAGCCTAGCAAATTTTACCCGGCTTGGTTTTTGCCTGCTAGCTCACAGCTGCCTAAGATCTTGCTTTAATTTGTCAATCGCCTTATTTGCTCTGATGTTTTTAAAAAATTGACTAATCGTTTCGCTTTGCTTTATGCCGACAAGCCGGCTAGCGTATTGCTTTAAAAATTCAAGCTTATGCTTCCTAACAAGCCGTTTTTTGTTTTCTTCGCCTAGTGCCTTGTAAAGATCTTTGATTTTTGCAGTATTGGATCTTAGCCTTTTAAAAAGCAAGGCCGCCCGTTGTTTTTTACCGCTAGCCTTTAACTTATCTATCTTTGCCTTAATGCGATCTTGCTCCTTTTTCTTTGCTTCTATGCGCGCTTGCAAGCCGGTTATTTTTTGCATATCAGGCGTTGGCAAGCTGTTTTTTAAGCGCTCGATAGTCTGCAAATGCTTTTTTAGCGATTTGCGGGCAAGATCAATCTCGCGCTCAAGTTTTCTCGTGGCTTGATAGTTGTAGCCCGCTTCGTTTAGATTTGCGGCAAATGAGGCTCTAAGCTTATACAGCCCGCTAGGATCTATCCTTAGCTTTTGCGCCTTAGAATTTTCGTTTTTTAAGAATTTGTGATAGCTATTTAGGAGCACGTGAAAATGCGCGTGCTTGGTATCGCTATGCAAAACAAAGGCATATTTAAAGCCATCAAAATTATCCTGCAAGGTGCGCCGTAAGATCCTTTCTAGGCGCGGCTTGTTTTGTGGCGTAATTTCTTCATCGACGGAAAATATAATATGCACGGCGTCTTTGGCGTTTTTGCGCGGTTGGTAATCTTGCTTCCAATCAGCGTAAAGATCTTCGGCGCTAACTCTCTCGCTGCTTTCGTTTTCAAGATCTAGCAAACCGTTTAATTTGAGTTTTGCTTATGGTTTTACATTGAGCGCTCCTTTTGGTGGTTTAAGATCTTGCCTAAGATCCGTTCAAGCTTTTTAGGATTTTCTTTGCAAAGATCTAGCTCTTTTCTTTGCGCTTCTTGTAATTTGACGCTCCACTTTGAGCCTTCTAGCAATTCAAGCACTAGCGCCAAAGATTTACTAGCGCTTAACGTGCGGCTTAGGATCTTGGCTGCTTCTTTAGGCGTTTTTTGCGCACTTAGGAGATCTTGCAAGGCTTTATGTGTATTTTGCGCGTTTGGTATAATTTCTGCGTCGGTTGCTGAAAGTGCTTTTGCACCAGGTGATTTATCACTAGCGCCCATCCAGGCATCGCTATCTGGAGTGTGGAGAGAGCGGACGTCTCCACCAGCAATCAACATTCTTTCAAGTCTTTTAATATTTCGTAACGCCGACTTGTTCGCGTGAAAAATAACGTTTGTTCCACTATCGTTGCGTATTCCGATATCCCCCATTTTTGCTTCGTTTAAAGCCTTTGCAGCAATAACTTCGTTATCCAATTTGGATTTAGGATTTTCCATAACAATATCTGGCGTTTTCGCCACAGCTTCTATTACGTTTTTTAGATCCGCAATGCCATCAAACATCTCTGGGTGTCTTTTTAGTAAAAGCTCTAAGTCCGCTATCGCTTCTTTTTCTCCACCAAGCACACGCGCTAAGCTAAGCCCTAGCTCGAAGATCTCTAAGTCGCTCATTCTCTGCCTTTGTCTTTAATTAACACTTCTATATTCGTTTCGTCTAGCTTGTTAAACCAAATATCAAGGCTATTTTTAATGAATAGCCTTTGCCCGATTTTTAAATTCACCACAGGTGCTAATTGCAAGTTTTCACGCAAGATCTGATTTGTGATTTGCCCTATGTCGTTTTTGTAGTTGGTAATTAGGTTGTTATTAATCTGCGCTTCGGTCGTTGTTTCGCTCTTTGTGCCTTTAAAAGCTAGGTAAGATAAGGCGCTAGTTACCGTGCTAAGCGTTAGCGCAATGCCATAGCGCTCCCACATTTTGTTATCAACTTCGCCCACAGCCCCAGCGCGGCCGATGATGTCCGTGCTAGCCGCTGACGTTAGCCTAATGTTTATTCCATCAGGCGTTAAGATCCTAGTCCAAATAAGCGCTAAGCGGCTTTGCCCGCCCTTTGTTAGGCTTTTGTAGTCTCCAAAAACAGTCGAGCCCTTTGGAATAAGCAAGTTTTTTAGGTGCGCAGAATAAATATCTTCTTCTACGCTTGCAATAACGCCACCCGGGATCTCACTACTAACGGCAGTTTTTAAAATAACGGGAATAAATCTATCCGCCGTAATTACTAGATCTAGCTTAACGGGGTTTTCTGCTTCATCTTTGGCAAGCCCAAAATCATCTGCATAAGTAACGCTTTTTTGCGCGGGGCTAGCTTTGGCCGCGGCGGTGGATTTAGCGTGCGTGTATTTCGTAAAGCTTGTCTTTGCCGTGCGCGCGGAGTTGGCGATGAGCCTTTCATCGACTAATATTTCTTGCATAGGCACTTCAGGCGGCGGGGTGTAAGTTTGTTCTTGCGGCGCGGGCGGTTCTTCTTTTTTTGGCTCTTCTTTTTTCTTGATCTTTGGTATGTAGCTCTCTTCGTAACCGCTGGTAACTAAAATGCTGTTAGATCTTTGCTCTTTTTTGTTTAGTAGGGCAAGCAGCGCAATAAGAATTACACCAAGCGCGCTAGATCCTAAAAGCCAGTAGATCCTTTGGCGGCTCAAAGCTCGCCCCTTTGCACGCAAAGGTGTTTCTCGCCTGATCTAAGCGTAAATCTTTGGCTTAGGATCTCTACGCGCAAATAGCTGCCTATGACGCTTGAATTAACAAGCGTATCCTTTTCGTCCGTTACTCTGTAAATTTGCGGCAAGATCTTATCGCCGCGGCTCAAATCGAATTTAAAATACGTAAAGCGGTTGTCGTTAAAGATTATTTTTGGCGTAAAGCGCTTGACGTCGTAATGTTTTGCACTAAAGGGTCTAGTTAGCTTATCCCAAAACTTAGCAAAGCTCACTTTCATCGTGTAGCCAAATTCAAGCTCGCTTAGATCTATTAGATCCCCAAGCTGCGCCTTATGCCGCTTATACGCGCCCATTTTGCGGACGCTAACGCTGTGAGCGCCAAACATTATTTTAAATTCAGGCAAATTGCCATATAGCTTAATTATCTTACCCCTTTTATCAAAGCCGATTTCATCGTTTTGCGGGGTTAGAAAGCTTGGAGTGTAGCTCGTATTGACGCTTACAAATGTAAAATCCGCGTTTCTAAAAACAGCCGCCACGTTTAGGGCTTTGTCGTTTTTTATTTCATACGAAAAATCTAGGTCGTTTATGTAGCTTTTAAAAAGGCTATGTGCGCTTGCTTGCTTGGCGCTTAGATCCGATAACTTTTGCTTTAAGGCTTTGTTTTCATCGTCAAGCGCGCTTAGTTTTGATTTGCCCGGCAAATTTATGTAGGTTGCAAAATGCGGAATAAACCGGTGCGTGAATTTCGTGCTCCACACGTAAAAGTTATAGATCCTGCCGCTTGTGCCGACAACAACTAAATTTGTATCTATGTATGTGAGATTGCCCGGGCGAATTGAAAGGGCGTCTTTTTCACTTGCAGCGTCTAGCACCTCTACCGTAAAGCTTGGATCTCCTATGCTAAAGGTTTTAATCTGCTCGCCCGGCGGAAAAAAGATGACGCTATTCATCGCCATACGCGTCCGTATATAAATCGCTTTGTTCTTTTTGTAGGCAACGTTTTGTATCGGTTGGAAGTGTGTCGGCTGCTGATATTTGAAAAAGATGTTTTGAATACTGTCAAGATCTTTAATGAGCGGTTGGTCTTTTGGATCTTGCACTGGGGCTTCTTCTTGGATCTGCTCTAGGCCAAACATTCTTAGCGCTGCGAGCAAAAATAGTAGTTTTTTCATTTTGTGTTTTCCGTTTTAACTGCAGAGCTCGGATACTCCT
>CAUTXO010000078.1:0-6003 GCA_963542625.1 uncultured Helicobacteraceae bacterium
TTTTAGATCTACGATGATAGTTGGTGTTGCTGTGGATCTTGTGGTAGGTTTGGTGAGCGGGGGGCAGGTCAAGATCTAACTGCTAGCAGACGATAGCAGGCAATGCTTGGCGATTTTTGCAGGGCTTAAGAAGTATCCAACAAGGTTTCATTGACAGCTGCGGCACAAGATCTTAGCTGCTGGCGCTCAAGATCTGTGAGATTTAGCGCAAGCTGTTTGTTGATACCGTTTTTGCCAATAGCGCAAGGCAAACTCGGCACACTATTATTTTATATTGTAGTTGCCGCTTGGCTTGGTGGATACGCACAGGTCTTTTGCTAGCCGCAAGATCCTTGCAAGCTAAAAACTCGCAAGCAAACGCAATTTAATTTTATGAAAAAGTATTTCTGTAAAGGGGTTAAGAAAGCTTAGTTAAGCGGGTTTTGGCGTTTTTTGTGAGTGAATTTTTTGGGTAGGTATCAATAAGCATTTCAAGATATTTTTTTGCATTTTCTTTTTGACCTAAATTCTCATAAGAAACGGCGGCGTAAAATAAAAGGTTTGGCATATAGTCTGCGTCTGGATCTAGCTTGCCACTTGCGTTGAAAGCCTTAACTGCGTTTTCATAATTTTTGCTGTTATATTCAAGCTGCCCTAAAAGATAAAAAGCTCTAGGTTTTAGGTAGTCTTCCTTGTCTAGCAAATAGGCTATTCTTGTTCTTGCGCTATCGAATTTCTTATTTTTTATGAATTTCTTAATGTCTTTAAAAATATCATCGCTGCTTTTGTTGTTAAAGGCGGCTTCTGGCTTTTTGATTTCTAACGCCCTAGCTAGGTCGTTGATGTGCTCTTTGTTTTTGTTGATTTCTTTTAAAAGCCTGTTTGATATTTCCTTGATCTCTTTGCCTGTAACGTAAGATTTGGAAAGCAAGTCCGTTTGTTTTTTTAGCTGCGCTATCAAACTTGACATTTCTTTAATCGTCTCCTGCAAATGCTTGTTTTCATTTTGAAGGATTTTTATTTGCTCGTCGTAAAAGTTTTGATTTTTTTCTATCGCCGACATTTTTTTGCTATTTGTTATAACTAATGTTTTTAAGCCGTCCTGCTCGCTTGAAGTGTCGTTTGAATTTTGCTCTAGCTTAAAGATCCTGTTTCTTAGTAGATCTATGTCTTTTTTGTTGTCGTAAATGTATTGTTCGTTTTCTGTTAAGCCGTATTTTTTTTTGGCTTCTAAAGATGAGTTTTTAAGCACAGATGTCTCCGCAAAAACGATTGTTAATGCGGAGAAAATGAAAAGAAATGCTTTCATTAATTATGGAAGAAATGTAACTTCAGATCTTCTGTTTTCTTTCCAGCAATTTTTGTTGTGTTCTGAGCATAAAGGCTTACTTTCGCCATAGCTAACAGTAGTTACCTTTACGTCGCTTGCATAATTTTTTAGCGCGTCTTCAACAGCTTTTGCTCTTTTTAGCCCAAGAGCGTAGTTGTATTCGTCTGAACCCCATTCGTCGCAATGTCCGCCAACGCTAATAGTCAAGCCGCTTAAGCCGTTTTCTTTAACAAATTCGGCAAAGTCTTTGATCTTGGCTTGAGATTCACTTGTTAAAGTAAATTTGTCAAAAGCAAAGAAAACAATCGGAAGTTTAACGGATACATTTCCATTTGCGCCCGGCACTACCATTTCGTAGTAGGAATTCATACCGTCTTCTACCAATTTTGCCTTAAAAGCATCGGCTGCACTATCTTGTGCGTCCATTGTAGCTTGATCAATTTTTTGATCAACTTGTTGATCTTGAGGCTGAGACATTGTATCTGGTTCAACGGCAGGGCTTGGTTTTTTCTCACCGCAACCTACGACAAAAACCATAGATAGCAATAAAGCAGCCAACAAAGATTTCATCTTCATCTAATTCTCCTTGTAGAATTTGCAAAATTATAATTCTTTTTTCTTAAAGTTACCAGTCGATGGATTGAAATTTTCCTCTTTTCAAAGGAAATTCAAAACTCTTGTTTTGGTTCAGCCGGATAATGCCAAGAGCGCTTTCATTGCGTAACTCTTTGATGTAAATAATGGTATTGCCATCACCCGAAAATCTAGGAAAAAAGTTCTGACCGATTGACGTTAGCTGTCTGATATACTCGGTTTTTGTAGAGATCAGATACACGTTGAAAGTATTTTTGCCAAACTCACTGTCGCTGTCGCGGCTCACAAAAAGGACGTAATCTTTAAAGCCATCTACGTAATTATTATTTCTGCCCTTAAAAACAAGCTGTTCGACAAAATTCGACCCCACCCTACCCTTAAAGATCTCTGGGTAGCCAAACCTATCGGACACAAACACAAAGCTCTTTTCATCTTCTATATACTTGCCATTGACGTCAATCCCTTTATATATGGTAAGGCGTTTTTGCGTCTTTCTCTCAAGATCTATCTCAAAAATATCCGGCTGCCCGTTCACCGCCATCGTCACCAAAAGTCTTTTGCCGTCTTTTGACACATCGCTTGCGACAAGCATTCCGTCCGATGAAATTATTTTAGTCTTTTGCCCGGTATATAAATTCAGCCTGTAAAGCGTCGGCCTATCTTCATACTTTGTGTAATAAAAGCTCTCCTGATTTGCGTCCGCCCACTTTGGAAAAATATTTATCCCGCCGGTTACAACGGGCTTTTTAAAGGTAAGGCTGTAATCGCTAATGAAGATCTGCGTTTGACCGGATCTAACGGTTTTTGTAAATAGAATTAGCCGCTCCATCCACGCAACGTCTTTTATGCCGAATTTTTCTGCAAATTCAATCGCGAATTTGTGGCATAAAAAGGGGTATCTGTCCTCTTTTGCAAGGTTGTATGTCCGGTTAAATATGATTTTTTGCGATGAATCTTTGATTAAAAACTTGGCTTTTATGAAGTTTGATTCTTTCTCAAGATAGACCTTTGCAAGGTAATCCGTTTTGGCATCGTGCCTTTCTTCTACCTTAAAGATCCCGACGACCTTAAGATCTGCTTGCAACATTTTTAGCATTTTGAGTTTCAAAGAATCCACAGCGGGCGCGCTATCAACGCTAACGTGTATGCTAACCGTAGGCGTTACTTTTTTGACAATTTCTATCGTTTGATCCGCAAAACAAGGCGCAAAAAACAAAGCACCAGCAAGAAACAACTTCTTAAACATTCACAAAACCTTAATTTTTTGGCGTATGGTATCAAAAAACATTTTATTCCTTCGCAACGAGCTTGACATTGACCCTAATTCGCACATCGTGCGGCGGCAATCTCTCCTGTTTTAAAAGATCCAAAGATCCGACGAGCCTATATTTAAAATCATCGCCGTAAGAAATGCTTTTTATGTAGTAGGTAAAACTGCCATCGGGCAAAATCGTAAAAACAACGAGCGCCGTTTTGCCGGCGTCATCGGGCTGCGTTTTCCAAACCGCGTAGATCTTTTGGTGCAGGAGCGCCAAATATTTATCTTCCGTTTTATCGCCCGTGTTGTTAATCGCCTGTGCCTTTGCCTGCCTAGCTTTACTAGCTAAGATCTTGTCAAGTTCTAGCTTTGCTTGCTTGGCATCAACTTCTTTTAATTTATACTTATAATTCCTAAGATCTTTGACGACTTCTTCTACGTCGCTCTTAGCAAAAAGATCATTCACTAGCTGTTTTTTGACCTCTTTAATCTCTTGACGCTCGTCTTTTTTCGCGTCATCGCTTGATTTTTCTTTGGCTTTTGCGTTTTCATCTTCTTGGGGCGGCGTTAAAAAATCCACTTCCACGTAAGAGTTAAGATCTATGGACTTTGGCGGCTTGACGACGATCACAAAAAGCAGGGAGTAAAAAAGAAAAAAACTTATAAAAAAAGACGCGATTGATGATGAAATATTATCCATCGGTAGCCAAAGATATTTTTGTAAATTTGGCGTCTTTAACGCTTTTTAAAACAAACATAACATCTTTGTAGGACAGTCTTTGATCGGCCTTGATTAGGATCCGCGTGTCTTTTTTGACAGTTGCTGAAAAAACCCTAAAACTATCCGGAAACTCCATAATCGTGTATTTTTCGCCGCGCAAAAATACTTCTCTGTTTTTTGTGATTCTGATATCGACGGAGTTTTCTTTAACGGAGTGCTTGGATTTGCTCCCACGCGGTAATTGAATGCTTTCTTCGTATAAAATCACAGGCGTTGTCAGCATTAAAATGGCGATTAAAACCAGCATAACATCGACAAGCGGTGTTATGTTTAAGGTCGGCTCTTCGTCAAAATTATACATAGCTATTTTTCTAAAATGGCGATTTCACTTTTTATTACATTCATTAGCTCGTAAGCCTTGCGCCTGATAATCAAGCTAGCCCCATAAGCCGGTATTGCCACTAAGATTCCCATAGCGGTTGCTATCAGCGCTTCGCTAATTGCTGGAGCGATGGTCGATAAACCCACGCCGTCTGAAAACGTTGAAAACGCCTGCAAGATCCCAACAACCGTGCCAAACAAGCCAACAAATGGCGAAAGCGTGGCAATAATTGAAAGCCACGTAACCCCGACGGTAGAAGTTTTTTCCGCAATGTTATAGCAAATGCTTAGTGAGCGGTTATTCGTTTTTGAATAAAAGCACCTGTATAGTAAAGATCCGATGTTTAGGCTCTTTTCGCTTGAGATCAGTAGGTTTTCAAAGGCTTCTTGCTCGTTTTCAATCAACCTTTGGAGCGAAAAATAACGGCTCAAAAAAATGCTTATTACCAAAAACATAAAGACAAAAAGCAATGCCGTTACTAGCAAGGTAACAACACCGCTTCTATCAAAAAAGTTAAATATAATGTCCAAGTTTAGTATCTTTTCTTGGCAGCCGTTTCTATTTTTGCCTCCAAAGAAGTCATCAAGACGTCCGATTTTGCGGAGTTTAGCAACTCTTTGGCGGCGGTTATGGCTCTTGCTATCTCGCTATCGCTTTCTCCGGTAATTGCCACAGCGCCCTCTGCTAGAATATCCACCTTATCGGGCGAAACTTCCGCATAGCCAGAATCTATGGCAACGCTTTCCGTTAGATCGCTAGTTAGCTGGATCTCTATAACGCCAGCACCAAGGAGCGAAACTAAGGAAGCGTGCCCCGGCAAAACGCCAAATTCACCTTCAATGCCAGGCATCGTTATGCTTAGAGCTTCTCCTGAAAATATTAATCCTTCTGGAGTAATAATTTCTATACTAATCTTATCCATAGCTATGACCTTAGCTTTTCAGCCTTTTGTATAGCCTCTTCAATTCCGCCTACCATATAGAAAGCATTTTCTGGTAAAGAATCATACTTGCCCTCTAGGAGCTCTTTAAAAGATCTTATGGTGTCTTCAAGGCTAACATATTTTCCGGGGCTTCCCGTAAAAACTTCCGCGACAAAAAACGGCTGTGATAGCATTTTTTCTATTTTTCTAGCCCTATCCACCACAAGCTTATCTTCTTCGCTAAGCTCGTCCATACCAAGTATGGCGATAATATCTTGAAGATCTTTGTATTTTTGGAGCGTTTGCTGAACTTCTCTGGCAACCTTGTAGTGCTCTTCACCTATGATCTGCGGATCCAAAAGTCTGCTGTTAGAATCCAAAGGATCCACAGCCGGGTAAATTCCCTTTTCCGCTATCTTTCTACTCAAAACGGTTGTAGCGTCAAGGTGTGAAAAAACCGTTGCTGGAGCTGGATCGGTTAAGTCATCAGCTGGCACATAAACCGCTTGAACAGAGGTTATAGAGCCCTTTTTAGTTGATGTTATTCGCTCTTGCAAAATCCCCATTTCACGCGCCAAAGTAGGTTGGTAACCAACGGCGGATGGTATTCTTCCAAGCAAGGCAGACATTTCAGATCCTGATTGAGCGTATCTAAAAATATTATCAACGAACATCAAAACGTCCAAGCCCATTTCATCTCTGAAATACTCAGCCATAGTAAGTCCAGTTAAGGCAATTCTGTTTCTAGCTCCCGGTGGCTCGTTCATTTGTCCGTAGCAAAGGGCAACTTTATCTAAACCGCCCCCTTCTTTCATTT
>CAUTXO010000079.1:0-5963 GCA_963542625.1 uncultured Helicobacteraceae bacterium
CGGCAAGCCCGCCTGTCGGGCTAAAGGCTTGGCGCGTGGTGTGAATAATGCTCTCATCAAGGTTTTGCGCGGCGGCTATACGCTTGCCTAACGTCTCGCCCGTAACCGTTAGAGCAGAGAGATCTAGCACACCAAGTGGCTCTAGCTCCTTTAGCACAGCATTAATGCCCCCCGCGCGCCCGATGTCTTCCATATGCACGCTGCTTAGAGCGGGAGAGATCTTAGTGATATGCGGCACGCGCGCGCTTAGAGCGTTAAGATCTGCTAGCTTAAAATCCACGCCCGCTTCGTTTGCCACCGCTAGCATATGCAGCACGGTATTAGAGCTGCCGCCCATCGCAAGATCTAGCACAAAGGCGTTTTGCACCGCTTGCTTATTCACGATGCTTCTAAAATTAAAGCGCCCGCTTGTGTCTTTAACCATCTCCACAAGCTGCTTTGCCGCCGTCTTTAGCATATGAATGCGTTCAGGGCTCATCGCAAGCGCCGTGCCGTTGCCACTTGGCGCAATGCCTAGCGCCTCGCAAAGGCTATTCATCGAGTTTGCCGTAAAAAGCCCAGAGCAAGATCCCCCACCCGGACAGGCGGCGCATTCAATTTCGTATAGATCTTCGTCGCTAATTTCGCCCTTGGATCTTTTACCCACGGCTTCAAACGCCGAGGCAAGATCAATAGGCGTGCCGTCTTTTTTATGCCCGCTTGGCATAGGCCCGCCAGAAACAAAGATGGTAGGGACATTCACCCGCGCCGCGCCCATTAGCATACCAGGGACGATTTTGTCGCAATTTGGAATGCAAAAAAGCCCGTCTAACTTGTGTGCGTTCATCACTGTTTCAATGCTATCGGCTATGAGCTCGCGGCTAGGGAGCGAGTAAAGCATACCGTCGTGGCCCATCGCAATGCCATCATCAACGCCGATTGTATTGAATTCAAACGCCACGCCGCCTGCTTGCGTGATGGCTTCTTTGACGATTTTTGCGTATTCGTGCAAGAAAAAATGGCCCGGGATAATATCAATATGGCTACTTGCTATGCCAATAAAGGGCTTGGAAAAGTCCTCGTCTTTTAACCCCGTTGCGCGCAACAAACTCCTATGTGGGGCTTTTTGAAAGCCTTTTTTAATCGTATCGCTTCGCATTTTTTGCCTTATTTTTGGAAAAAAGATTATATTTAAAGTTTATTTAATAAAACTCTGTCTATAATCCGCTTCTAATTTTTTTGCGGGAATAGCTCAGGGGTAGAGCACAACCTTGCCAAGGTTGGGGTCGCGAGTTCGAATCTCGTTTCCCGCTCCACAAAGTCCGCCCGGGTGGTGGAATAGGTAGACACAAGGGACTTAAAATCCCTCGGTCATTGCGACCGTGCCGGTTCAAGTCCGGCCTCGGGCACCACACAATCTGAAAAATTCGAGGTTCTCTTGGCTAAAATCCTTCTAGTTCTACTAAGCGCAAACATTTTACTTGCAAACGGCTACCTTTGCGCCAAGCTAGAAAGCGCATACAAAAAGCAAAGCCAGATCGTAAAAATCGTAGAAATAGACAGCCAATACACGCGCCCAAAGCCACGGTCTCCAAACCAGCCATACGTATCCAACCCAAACTGGATAAAGGACGTTTATTGGATCAAATGGCGCAAAATTAACGCAGACGCAAGCCTTAGCGTTGGCGATAGAAAACTTGGCGCAAACTCTTTGGTGCTAAGGGTTAGCAAGCTAAGCGAAGATAGATACTCATACGACGCCTTTTTGCTCCCGCCGCCCCTTTATGCCGCGCTTTTGGCAGCTAAGATCCAAGAAAAAGATCTGGAGAGACACAAGATCTACACAGCAAAAAAAATGCTTAGAAACTTCTTTATTTACGCGGGCAGATTTTATTATTTTGAGGGCTACACGGACGAAATTTTGCCCGATAACCTTAGCCTGCGCCTAATTGCCGCGGGGCGCGAGCCCAAGGAGCTTTGCGCCTTTGGCGATGCCACGAGCTACAAATACAACTTTTTCTTTACCAAACTCTTTGGCGCAATGCTAAATAACATCTCAGGCGGCGATAAAAACAAGGAGCAAGCGTGCAAAGCTGGGAGCGCGGCGAGCGCGGGGGGCGCACAAAGCGCGCAAGATCTATCGCCCTATAAGGACACGCAAAAAATGCTGCTTGGCTTCTTGCAAAAAAAGCAAAAGCCGCATTTCATCGGGGATTTTGAGTTTGAAACCCCGCAAAAATGGCTCTCAAGCCCCCTGCTTGAATATTACGCGCTTAAAGATATTTGGTCTGCAAGGCTTAGCGGCGCGCTGCTTGAAGCCTACGAGCTGGCGAAATTCGAGCTTGAATATATGTATAAAAAATACTACGGCTACGACGCCGCGCGGGCGCGAAAGTTTGCCGAGCATTTTCTGGCTAAGGCGCTAAAGGCGGCGCTTGGCGCGTGGGAAATGGACGAGAGCGAATATGCCAAGCGCACGCAGGATTTAATCTTTTTAAGCGGCGAAGATCTCTCGCAAGATGAGTGGCAAAAGGGGCTTAGCGCTTATGAAAAGGCGCTTGCGGGGGAAAAGCGGCTGGATTTAGCGCGTATTGAGTTTAACCCGCTTTTTAGCTTTAGATCCACGGACAAACTCAGTCTGCAAACGGATTTGTATGATGATCTTAGCCGCGGGTATTTAAAGGATCTTAAAAAACGGTTAGAGTTTTTGCGAGAGAAAGCGGCGGTGGTGGTAGCTGACGCTGGCGTGGCGGGCGCGGGGGCTGGAACTAGCACAGGCGCTGGCGGTGACGTGAGCGGATCTGGAGTTGCAGGGGCTGGCGTGAGAGCTGGTAGATCTAACGGGGGCGCTGGCTCTGGCGTGGCAAACGCGGTGGATACAAACGCAAGCGCCAAAGATCCAAGCGCCAAGAACGCAAAGAAAACGAGCGGTGGCGGGGCAATCGTGGGCGCTAAAGATCTAAGCGCCGCACAAGATCTTAACACCAGCGCACAAGAAAAGGCTAGTGGATCTAGCAGCGGGGCGGGATCTGGGGCAACAGCTGGCACACAAACAAGCGCCAAAGATCCAAACAAAAGCCACGCAAGCGCGGGCGCTAAAGATCTAAACGCGGGCGGGCAAGATCTAAGCGCAAATACTCAAGATCTTAACACCAGCGCGCAAGATCCAAGCATTGGCGCGGGCGCACACACGAGAGCAAACGCCGTTGCCTTTAAAACCCCGTTAATGTATGCGGCGCATATGAATAATTACGGCGCGGTGGCGGCGCTGCTTGAGTTTTCCGACGTCAATGCGAGTTTTACCCCCGCTAGGCGTTGCGAATACGTGCTTCGCGGGGGGCGCACGGCGCTTTTTTACGCGCTTGAGAATGCGTCCGCGCCAGTGCAGGCGCTGCTCGTGCAAGCAGGCGCTGACCTCAACGCCAAAGACGCGCAGGGAAACGGTGCGGCGTTTTACCTAAGCAAAAATCCATACGCAAGCCCTGAAGACAAGGCGCGCGCGCTTGAATATTTGCAGGGGCTAAAGGATCTTGACCTATCAGGCGTGCGCGCGGCGTTTGAATTTTGCAGGCCCGAACAAACCGCCGCGAACAGGGCGTTTTGCAAAGATTCTACGCTAGCAAACTACAAGCAGTCAATGCTTATTCTGCTAGAAAAAATTCAAGGCCTAAACCAAAAATATCTCATCAACTACACGCAAGATCTTTGGGAGCAGCGGGTGCAAAAAACCTGCAACGCGCTTGGCGGCGATGAAAAGCGGCTTTGCTTTGTTCGCCACTACAGAAACAGAAATTATCTCTTAGAGCAAATCGTAAGCGCCCCGCCGCACTCTATCTATCCAAAACCCGCGAGCGCGCAAAAGAAATAGAGCTAGCGAGCGTTGGTTGGCGCGGGGTTTTGCGCAAATCTAGCGCCAAGATCCGGCGCGATCCACGCTGGGTTTTGACGCACGGATCCAAGCGGATCCGCAACACGTGGCGCAAAGCAATGGATCCGCGCGGCAGGGCTCAAAAATCCGGTGCAAGATCCGAGCAAGATCTTAGGGCGCAAAGATCCGGCGCGATCCACGCTGGGTTTTGACGCACGGATCCAAGAGATCTAGCGCGCCAAGATCTCAAGCTAAGCAATAACATCACAGCGCGCAAGGATCCAAGCGGATCCGCGCGGCGCAAAGCAAATCCGCAAGCCCCGCTAAGAAACAAGGGCGGACAAAACGCCAAACATTAGCGGAATGTAGAAAAACGCAAAGAGCGTGCTAAGCAGCACAGCAAGCGCCACGCGCTGGGGATAGACGTTTAGCTCGGTGGCAAACGCCACGCTGTTTGCGGCAATCGGCACGATTGAAATTAGGATCAAAATATTATAAATAGCGGCGTCATAAAAGCCAAAAAACGCCTTGTCTAGGGCGATGAATAGCACAACAAGCGCGGGCCAAACAGCAAACTTGGCAAAAAACACCACGCCTAAAAATTTGACGTCAAAATCCGCGCGGCGCACGCCGGCTAGGCTCATACCTATCATCATCATTCCAAGCAGCGTATAAGCGCCCCTAAAGTTTGCGATGGCGGCTTCTAGCGGCAAGCGCACATCAAGGGCGTTTAGCGTTAATCCTAGCAAAAACGTATAAACCGTCGGGAGTTTTAGGAGCTTTTTTAGACTATGCGCGCCGCTGTGCGTGCCCTTAGCGGCGATGAAAAAGCCAAGCGAGTTTTCAAAAAAAATCACGCCAAGCATCACAAGCACTGCCAAAGAAAGCGCCTCGTTTCCAAAAAGCGCAAGCGCCACTGGCAAGCCAAAATACCCCGCGTTGCCCGTGCCCGCGGCAAAGGCTAGGACGTTTTTAAGCGGGCTAGCGCCAAAAATCTTGCGCCCAACAAACAAAAAGGCAAAAGAAACCGCCGCGCAAAAACCAAAGGCGGCAAAGGGCAGGCTAAGGGCGGCGGCGTTTAGCGGGGCGGTGTAGGCGCCGTAAAAAACAACAGCCGGCGCGATGATGTAAAGCAGCAACTTTGCCACGTGCTCCTTTTGCACGCTAAGCGCCCGCGCGGCTAGGAAGCCTAGAAAAATCAAAACGTATAAAAACGTGAGCTTGGATAAAAATAAAACGTAAATTTGCATACGCAATTCTACAAGCCGGGCGTTTAAATGCTTGGCGGCTAGGCGCGCTAATCATCGATGATGAAATTCACGTCTAGCCACAATTCAAGGCGCTTTTGCCCGGGCGGGGGTTTGTGCGCCCTTGCTTGCGTTAGCGCCCCGAGCGCCGCGGCATCAAGGCGCGCAAAAGTGCTAGATGACGCCACGCGCATATTGCAAAACGCCCCGCTTGCTTCCACGCAAAAGGCAAGCCTTACGACGCCTTGCTCGCCGAGCCTTTTTGAAACAAGCGGGTAGTTTTTGTGGCGCTCTATTAGCTCTCTAATCTCGGCTAGATAAGCGTTTTTGAGCTTTTCTTGGGCTAGATCTTGGGGCTCTTGCGCGGCGTTTGGATCTTTGGCGCGGCTTGGCTCTTGTGCCGCGTGGTGGTTTGGCGCGGTTTGCGCGGCTTTTGCGCTTGCGGGAGCGGGGGCGGATTTTTTAAGCGGTGCTGGCGCGTGAAGTGGCTTTTGCACCTTTGGCGCTGGCGCTTGCAATTGCGGCGCTTTGTTTGCGGCGCTTTGGTTTTCTGGCGCTGGGTTAAAAGAAATAAGCGTTTTTTGCGGGAGTGCGGGCGCTGGGCAGGGCGGCTTTTGCGCGCGCGTGCAAAAAAGGGCACAATGCAAGCCCAAAACAACGGCAAAAATCGCGATAAGCCAAGATCTACTCAACATTTGTGGCATTGTAACCAAGTAAAGCAAAGAGTTTTACGCGCGGGGTTTGGCTTTTAGATCTAGGCTTGGATCTTTGGCTTGGGCTTTGGCGCCAAAGATCTTTGCGTGCGAGCATAGCTAAACAAGCCAGACTAAGCTTGCTTAATTTTCGTAACAATTTTTAAGGCTTGAACT
>CAUTXO010000080.1:0-5879 GCA_963542625.1 uncultured Helicobacteraceae bacterium
ATGCGCTTGCTTGGGCTTTGGATCTTGGGTTCAGATCTAAACCCTGCAAGATCTTATATTTTAACTATGTATTCGTATTGCTTCAAGAACCTTTACGCTAAGTGGCGCGCCAAACAAAGCACGTGAGCGTAAGGCTTTTGCGCGCCACCAATACGCTGGTGGCGGTTTTTTATTTCCCTTTCTTTTGTTTTTTTGGCTTTGGTGCTGGGGCGGCGGGTGCGCGGGGGGCGGTGCGCGCGGATCTTGCGCGCAAAAAGAGCAAGACGCCAAGGCAAGCAAGCGCCATAATCGCGGAGAGAATTTGCCCCATCGTGAAAAAATCAAACAGCACAAAGCCTATGTGCGGATCCGGGCGGCGGAAAAACTCCGCAACAAAGCGCGCAAGCGAATACAAAATGCCATAAAGCGCCATTAGCTCGCCGTCAAACTTGCGTTTTTTTCTGTAAAAAAACAAGATTAAAAACACGAGCACGCCCTCAAGCAGCGCCTCATAAAGCGCGGAGGGGTGGCGAAGCGCGCCGTGAGAATACACGCCCCAGGGCATAGAAGTCTCGCGCCCGATGAGCAAATTATTAAAAAAATTGCCGATGCGCCCAAAAAAATACCCGCCGCTGCCCGCTACAGCGCTAAGATCTAGTAGGCGCAAGGCGGAGAGCTTATGGCGCTTTGAAAATATCCACGCAGCAACGATGAACCCGATGATTGCGCCGTGGTAGCTAAGCCCTGAGATCCCTACAAAACGCCCGTTTTCAAATGGGTTAAAAAACTCCCACGGGTGCAGAAAATACCACGCTGCGTGCGTGTCATAAAACGCTACGTAGCCAACGCGCGCGCCAACGACGACGCCAATTTCCACCCAAAAAAACGCAAGGTCGTATTCGGCTAGGCTTATCCCAAACTCGCCCCTTTGCACCATTTTTCTGCCTATTAAATAGCCCGTCAAAAGCGCGGTAACATACATAATGCTATACCAACGAAGCTGCACAAAGCCAAGATCTAAGGCGATAGGATCTTGCCAAGAATAAAAATTTTGCCAAAAATCAAGCATCGGTTTCCTTTAGAATTTTTGCCATTAATTCAAGCGGGTGGATAAAAACGGTTTGCGCGCTTTCCTGATGAAGCGCGTTGCTAAGCTGCACGCGGCAGGCGCTACACTCAGCGCTCACAAATTTTGCGCCCGTGCTGCTAATCATCTTTGCCTTAGATAGCCCCACCTTTAGGCTTAGCTCGTATTTTTGTGACTGCATCGTAACCCCGCCAAAGCCGCAGCAAGCGTTTGGGTCGCTCATCTCGCGCAGCTCGTAATTTGCGCCAAGCAGCGCGCGCGGCTCGCGATACACATTTTGCGTTTTGCGTGCGTGGCAGGGGTCGTGATACGTAACGCTAACGCCGCTTTTGCCCCGTGTGGCTAGAATGGCGGCTAGATCTGTGTTTTGCTCCAGCCATTTTGTCGTGATGTGGCATTTTTGTATGATCTTTTGCGCTCTTTCCTGCCAAAGCGGCTCGCCATCTAGCACGCGCAACCAATCGTGAATAATCATCGAGCTGCACGTGGCTTCTGGGATCAGCACGGCTTCAAAATCATCGATGAACTCTTCAAAATACGCGATATTTTTTTTGATGAGCGTGCGGACGGTGTCAAGATCTCCTGTAAAATACGCCGGCGCCCCGCAACACAGCTGAGAGCGCGGGATAAGCGCGTTAATGCCAAGCCGCTTTAGAATGTAAAGCAGCGCGTCGCCAACCTCGCTATAGGCGTAATTCACCATACAGCCGACGAAAATCGCCACCTGCCGCCGCCCGCCAAAGTCAATAAACTCGGGGTAAGAATTCATAAAACTCGTGCGCGCAATGCTAGGCAGCAAGCGGTTTTTTTTGATAAAGGGCAGGCTAAAAAGCGCGCGCATACCATTCTGGCGGCTATCAGCGCGGAAGCCGCACGATTTAAAAATAAAGCCAAGCTTTGCCGCTAGATCCATCAAGGCGCGGTGGCGCAGCAGCAAAAAAAACGCGCGCTTAAACCACGCGATGCCGTATTTTTTTGCGATGTCAGTGCGGACTTGCTCTATCAAAAGATCCGTCGGCAATTTTGACGGGCAAACATAGGTGCAATTCGTGCAAAGAAAGCAGCTCTCAAAAATATCCTTTGCCGTTTTGTCAAGCTCAATCTCGCCCCTGTGATACGCGCCTAAAAGGTGCAAAAACCCGCGCGGGCTCGTTGTTTCATCGGGGTTTGCGGCGTGAATGGTGCAGGTGGGGATACACTTGGCGCATTTAATGCACTTATCGGAAGTTTGGCTAAAATTAAACATAGGCAAATTATATCCAAAGCGGACAAAATGAAAAATCTACTCGTATTAACAGACGCCGGCAGTGGCGTTGGTATGGGGCACTTTGCGCGTTGTGCGGCAATTGCCGATGAGTTTGAAAACGCGGAGCTTGTGGTGGCGCAAGGTGGCGTTGGATCTTGGCACGAGAGCCTGCCGCAAAACACGGGCTTTGACGCGGTGCTCGTGGATTCTTACCGCGTGGGCGATGGCACCATCAAGGCTCTTAAAAGTAGCTTTGCGCGCGTGTGCGTCGTGAGCGATTTTGGCGGCGCTGTAAGAGAAGCGGATCTGACGATAAACCCCAATCTTTACGGCACGGTGGGGCAAAAAACCGTAGGCGGGCGGGATTACATTCCGCTTAGAAAGGAGCTCGTGCGCGCGAAGAAAACGAAGCTAATCAAGCAAGAGACGCTCCTAATTGCGCTTGGGAGCGCGGCGCCAAATGGGCTTGCGCTTGAGCTAGCTAAAGCCCAGAGCGATGATTTTAAAAGCGTTATTTGCATAGGCGCTGGCGCGGATTTTGATAACGTGAGCTTTAGGCAAGATCTTTTGCCGGTTGAAATGGCGCGGGTATTGGCGCAAGCTGACCTTGCCGTAACCGCCGGGGGCGTTACGATGAACGAGCTTGCGTTTTTTGGCGTGCCCTTTGTGGCGATAAAAACGGCGGATAATCAAGATCTAGCCTTGCAAGAATTCAAGCGGCGTGGGATTATTAACGGGCATTTTGGCGGTGCGGACGAAATTTGCCGCGAACTCTCACGGCTAAAAGATCTAGAGCTAATGAAAGATCTTTCCTTAAAAGAGCAGGCGCTCATTGGCATAAACGGCGCAAAAAACATCAAAACGGCGATTTTGGCGTGCTAGAGTTTTGCGCCGGCGGGCTTTGCTTTAAGGATTACCGCCTTTTAAATGACTTTGAAGCAGGGCTAATTTACGATTGGCGCAATGACCCAGCGGTGCGAAAGTTTATGATAAACCCCGCGCCGATTTCTTTTAACGAGCATTTTGATTTTTTGGCGGGGCTAGAAGCGCGGTCTTGCCAGCGGTGTTACTTTTACGTTTATTCAAACTATCCAATCGGCACGATAAACCTAACAAACATTAGCTCAGGCGCGGGAGATCTTAGCGGGGGAGAAGATCTTGGTGGCAGCAGCAGAAGCGCAGATCTTAGCACGGGCGAAGATCCGCGCACTGGCAAAGATCTTGACGGTGGCATAGATCTTAGCGCGCACACAGATCCTAATGCCAGCGTAGATCTTAACGCGCGCACAGATCTTGCAGGCCCTAGCGTGGCAAAAAGCGCGGATCTTGGGCTTTACATCGCGCCAAAGCTTCACGGCAAGGGTTACGGCGGGCAAATGCTAAGCGCCTTTTTGGGCTCGCCCTTTTTGCGCGCGCAAAACATCAAGATCTTGCGCCTTGTTGTCCGGCAAGAAAACACAGCCGCAATCGCCCTTTACAAAAAATGCGGTTTCACGCCCGCAGCGCCAACGCCCGCAGCGCAGAGCGCATTTGCGCCAGATCTCTTGCATTTTGAGTGGCGCTCAAACCGCTAATGTTGTAGAATTTGCGCGATGAAAGAACTCACAGTAAAAACCGACAAACTCGATGAGCGCAACACTTTCAAGGTCTGCGTCAAGGAAGAATATTACGAATTTTTAGAGCGCGAGCTAAAAGGGCTTGCCAACTCCGCGACGGGCGTCATAGAAACAAAAGCGCTTTTGCAGGCAATCATACAGATCTTGCTTGAAAAAAGGCAGCTAGAAGAAAAAATTGACGACCTACTCGCCCAGTGCAACATCAAATAAACCGCTAGCTAGCTTACAAGCACCGCGCCGCGACTAATTTTGCACCAAATTGCCGCAAAAGATCTTAGGCCGGCAAAGATCTTTTGCGCCCCCGCAAGCAAGCGTTTCAATACCATTTGCGCGCGGGCTAAAAACCAAACAGCCATCGCACGCAAAGCCAAGCTCGTCAATTAGCAGCAGCGGTTTTTTTCACCAAAGATGCCTTTAAAACGCCCTTGGCGTCTTTCTCCACCTTAACCGTAAATAATGGTTTATTCGGCGTGCTACCCGTTGGCGCGCCTAGCGTAACGCTTTTTGTGTCAAGCACACCAAAAATGCTCGATATTTGAACGTGTGCCGTCCGCCCCTGTGCACCACTATAATTTGCCACGCTCACCGCATACGTGCCCTCTTGCAGCAAGGCATCATCGCAAGAAGCGTAATAGTGTTCTGGTCCAAAAGCGCTTGTATTATCCACGTCTAAGTAGCCGCTTACGCCCATTTTGTTATTGTAAAAAACGTGGCTGCCGCTTGGCTCATTCACGTGTAAATCCACATCGCCGCTACCGTCCCACGTAAGAATAGCCGTCCAAAACCCATTGCTTGCTATTTGCTCGGGCGCTGGCATTGTTTCTAAAGCTTTTTGTATTGCTTCGCCAATAGCTTTTCTTAATTTTGACCCCAATTTTAAATATGTGTCTAGCACGCTATGACCAAAAAAATCTTTGGGGCTCCACTCAACTTCGTGCGTTGGATCTGGGTTGTCCCGAAGCGCTCTAATTACAATATCCGTATCTGCTAGAAAATACTCGCCGTTTCGCTCTCGGCTTGCCGGTGCAATATGAATAACTTTTAGCACTTCTTTGCCGTATTTTTTGAGCGTGTATTGGTAGATCTTGTTTGCAAACAAATTACCTTGAGAGTGTGCCACTAGCACTATTTTCTTGCCGTGCAATAGCAACTGCTCCACCCTAGAAATATGCTCTACATAATTTTTTATCGTGTTTGGGTTGCTTGCAGACATAGCAAGTATTTTGGAGTGCTTATCAAGCGCTATTTTTCGCATAGCGTCAATTTCCTCTTTCATAGCAGGATTATTGCGTATTGCTTTACTAGCAAGGGTGCTTTTGCCGGTTACCACATCAAAAAACAGTTCGTAACGCTTGACTTTATAGCCTTCTTCTTGGTTGCGTTGCCCAATAACTTCTGCAATATCCGTAAAAAAACCCTCTGTTTGGTTGTAAAGGAGATCATATTTGATAGGATTTCCGTTCTTATCATAATCACCGTGTAGTTCGTGGAGAGCATTCATACTTTCTTGCGCATCACTTCTTGTATTCATTATTCCATTAACAAAAAGCACCACTTCACCACCAGCGTGCGGAGCACAAATGTTTTTCCCGTAAAGACTAGCAAGCGCCAGTAGCACAAAAAGTATCTTATTCATCGCAAGTGTCTCCCCGTGGCAAGCTAAAAACCATACCGCTTAGGGCTTTGTCGTAGTCAAGGTAGGCTTTCAAGCGCGCTTTGGTGTTTGTGGTGTAGGCGCGGATCTTTCTATTGATTACATAGCCGTTATTTGGGTCATCATACGTAGTTCCAAGTGTGCGCCAAACACACGCAGCACCCCTATCCTCCTTATGTGCCGCAGCTCTTGCTTTGTTTTTATCGCTTGGATCGATAAGCAAGGCTTCCTGAAAGCTTTTGGCATACTGCATTAGCGCCTTTTGCTTCTTTGGCTCGGTGAAGTTTGCCTTGATAT
>CAUTXO010000081.1:0-5741 GCA_963542625.1 uncultured Helicobacteraceae bacterium
GATACGTCACGGTTGTTGTGTAGATGTCGTCTTGAACGCCATAACCGCCGCTACCACCACCACTGCCGTTTTCTTTCTTTGCACCGCTAAAAACAAGCAAATCGCCCTCTAGGGTGTAGTAGCCTTTCATAGTTTTTAACTCGGTTTTATTCATCGTGTTGCTACTTGTATCGCCAAAGGTAATTTCGCCATCAAAAACACCGCGCGTTTCATCGCTACTGCTTGTTATGGCGTATCCAGTTTTGTATTTATTACCGTTAAATTCAGTAAATGAGCTTGTGTTGGCATCGCCAGATACAACTTGCGCCTTTAGCGTTAGCGGCTTGCCGTCCTTGTTTTTTGTGATTTTTACCGTTATGCCCTTTGACTCTTCGCATTTGTCTTTGCAATAGTTTTTGCATTCAATCGTCGCGCCAACTTCCCTGCACCTAAACGCACCCGCGCTTTGATTTACTCGCAAGGACTCAAAAGCTGCTTCCGTGCTTTCTAAAAGGTTGCTAAGATCTTGCTTAAGATTGCTTCCTACTATCTTGCTAACGTAATCTGCGTATTGGATTTCATCTGGGAGAATGTAGTAAAAACCCGCTTTTTTGGCGTCTGGAATATCTATTTTTGTGTAGCTGATGCCACCTTTGTCCGCGTCATCGCTAGATCCGCAAGAAGCCAAACCAAGTGCAACCGCACCGACAAAACCTAGGAGAGAAAGTTTATAGGCTGCCCCCCCCCCCGCCTGTTAAGAAATAAGGAATTCATTCCTATCCTTTAAGTGATTTCTAAGCTTGGACTTAGTTGTCGAATTGTATGTATAGTTTGCTTTATATTCAAGATCAAGGCTTGCAGATCCTAGCCAAAGCCGGATCTAAAGCAAGCTAGCCGCAAGATCTAGCGCAAGTGGGGCGTGGCGTTATGTGCGCGGTGGTTAGCAAGAGCGAGCGCGTGCAGACGAGAGCTTTGCACGCTGGCAAACGCGCACAGGTGGCAATAGCAAGCGCGGTCATCAGCGGGCAAGCACAGATCTAGCTGCGGTTAAGATCTTCTAGCCGCACATCAAGGCTTTGTTTGTGCGCTTGCAAGCCTTCCCCGCTTGCAAGAGCAGCGGCGTGCGGCGCAACGGAGGCGAAAGTTTTTGCGTTCATACTAATGATGGACGTTTTTTTCATAAAGTTATCCACGCTAAGCGGCGAGAAAAATTTGGCGCTAGATCCCGTCGGCAAGGTATGATTTGGCCCTGCGATATAATCGCCGATGGCTTCAGGAGAGAGCTCGCCAAGAAAAATCGCACCCGCGTTTTTAACGCCCGCTAAGTAACTAAAAGGCTCGGCAAACAAGATCTCCAAATGCTCGGGCGCAATGCGGTTCATTAGATCTAGGGCTTCGTTTTTATCGCGCGTTACGATGATTGCGCCGCGATTTTCCACCGACGCCGCCGCAATTTCCCTGCGCGGCAAGGTTTGCACGTGCTTTGCCACCAGCTGCGCCACTTCTTTTGCTAGCGCGCTTGACGGCGTAATTAAAATGCTAGACGCCATTTGGTCGTGCTCGGCTTGAGCTAGCATATCGATGGCAATGTAGGTCGCGTTTGCGCTTTCATCGGCCAAAATCCCAATCTCGCTAGGGCCTGCAACCATATCTATATTCACCGTGCCAAAGACCATTTTTTTTGCCGTCGCCACGAAAATATTGCCAGGCCCTGTGATGACATCGCATTTTTTGATATGCTCCGTGCCATAAGCCATTGCGCCGATTGCGCTAGCCCCGCCGATGCGATAAACTTCGCGCACGCCGCAAAGCCACGCGGCGGCTAAGACAAGCTGATTTACTTCGCCGCGCGGGGTGGGGACGCACATCGCAATTTCATTCACGCCCGCCACCACAGCCGGAATGGCGTTCATTAGCACCGAGCTTGGGTAAGACGCCTTGCCGCCTGGTATATAAAGCCCCGCGCGCGCAACGGCTGAGATCTTTTGCCCTAAGATCTCCCCGCCACTCTCAAAACTAAGCCACGAATTTTGCACCTGCTTTTGATGAAAGCGCGTAATTCGCTCGTGCGCAACGTGCAAGGATCTTTGCACATCGCTTGGCGTGGCGTCGTAAGCTTTTTTTAGATCTTGCTCGCTAAAACAAAGCTCGCTAAAACTGCCCGCGTTCCAGCCATCAAAGCGCCTAACCTGCTCTAAAACCGCCGCTTCGCCCTTAGCCCTAACCTGCGCTAAGATCTCTTTAACAACAGGCTCAACGGCGTCTGTATCTGTTTCTGAGCGCCGCAAAAGCTTTGCAAAGCCACTCTCAAAATCCGCACTTTTAGTATCTAAAAAAACCATTTTCACCACTCAAACTGCAAGGTTGAATGCACTATCTTAAACTTTTCTTTAAGATCTTTATTAATTCCTTGCATAATTTCTTTATACGCGCCGAGATCTTCTTTTTTAATCTGCACGTGCGCCGTGAGATTATACATATTGCCCGTGATTTCCCAGACGTGGAGATCGTGAATATCTTGCACCCCGCTGCACGCTAAAATGTGCGCGCGTACGGCGTCAAGCGGCACGGGCGAGCTCTCAAGCAAGGTGTTAAAAGACGACTTCAAAACGCCATAAGCCCAACGGAAAATAACAAGGCTAACAAGCAGCGCTAGCACCACGTCAATGAAATACCACGACGTGTAATAAATCACGATGTAGCCTACGATAATGGCAACCGATGAAAGCGCGTCGGAGAGCATATGGATAAAGGACGATTTAAGATTAATGTTCTCGCGGTCGCCCTTCATCAAAAAATACGCCGTGATTAAATTCACAACAAGCCCCAGCGCGGCAATGCCAAAGGCTAGGGAGAGCTCGATTTTTTGCGGGTTTAAAAAGCGCTCAAAGGCTTCGTAAATGATCCAAAAAACAGAGAGCACAATCGTTATGCCGTTGATAAACGCGGCCAGGACTTCAATTCTATAGTAGCCAAAGGTTTTATCCACAGGCGCGGTGCGCGCGGCAAGGCTGATGGCAAAAAGCGAGACGCTAAGCGCGAAAAAGTGCGTAAACATATGCACCGCGTCGCTTACTAGCGCCAAAGATCCAGAGATAAAGCCAAAGATAAACTCCAAAAACATCGTTACAACCGTGATGATTAAAGAGATCTTTAGCACTTTTTTATCCGTGCTGCGGTGGTCGTGCGAATGCGCGCAATGCCCGCCGCCGTGAGCGTGATTGTGCCCGTGATCGTGATCGTGCGTGTGATTATGCCCGCCGCAATGCTCGCCGTGAGCGTGGCTGTGTTCGTGCGGGAGATAGGGTTTGTGCTCGGTTAAGCCAAAGTCGCATTCCATTTTCCATCCTTTACCGCGCGCATTGTAACGCAAAATTTTTAAGCCAAGCGCGCGCGGGCGCCAAACTCAACAAAGCTAGGCTAAAATACACACCTTAAAGGATACTTATGGACGAAGCCCTAAAAGTTCTAGCCGCGCTTAGTATGTTTGCGCTCATTGCTTTCATCACCTTTAAAAACAAGGACCTGCTAAAAAGCCCCGACAGGACAGATCCAGGCATAAAAAAGGTTTTCTACCTATTAATAATAGCCGTGCCCGCGCTGCTTTTGTTTTTGTATTACGCCAAGGTTAAAGACGCCGCGCCAAGCAAGGACGACTACCTGCTAAAGGGTTCAAAAAGCGAGATTAGCATATGAGTAAGATCTTTTGCCTAAGCGGCGCGGGGCTATCGGCTGAGAGCGGAATTAGCACCTTTAGAGACGCGGGCGGGCTGTGGGAAAACCACGACGTAATGGAAGTTTGCTCGGTGCAAGGTTGGCAAAAAAACAAGCAGCTTGTTACGGAGTTTTACGACAAACGCCGCCAAGATCTAAGCGGCAAAGAGCCAAACAAAATGCACTTTTTTCTAGCAGATCTTGAGAAAAAATACAAGCAAGAGTTTATCCACCTAACGCAAAACGTTGATGATCTGTGCGAAAAGGCAGGCGCAAAAAACGTAATCCACCTGCACGGGAGCTTGCGGGATCTGCGCTGCGAAAAGTGCGGCGCCGCGTGGGATATAGGCTACGCCGCACAAGATCCAGGCGCTGTTTGCAAGGAATGCGGCTCGCGCGATGTGCGCCATAACGTCGTGATGTTTGGGGAGAGCGCGCCAAACTACAAATACATTTACAGCGCCATCGCACGCTGCGAGATCTTCATAGCCATAGGGACAAGCGGCAAGGTCATAGACATCGTCCCGCTAGCGGTGGAAGCGCCAAAATCCATCTACATCAACATAAAAAGAGAAGAATACTATTCGCTAGGCAACGCGGCGGAGTGGATCGACGGCTTTTTCACAGACGCCATCATCAAGCCAGCTTCAAAGGCCACGCAAGATCTAGCGGATTTAATAGACTTTTACGCCGATGAAGACGGTAATTTTTGACCTTGACGGCACGCTTGTAGATACCAGCGAGCCGATTTGGCGCACCATCAATCACGTCCGCGCTAGGCTTGGTTTGCCGCCCTTAGAAAAACAAGAAACGCTAGACGCTGTGAATTCGCCAAACGCCCCCGCCGCGCAATTTTTCTACGCCGCCGAGAGTTTTAGCAAGGAGCACGCCGAGATCTTTGGCGCTTACTATGAGGCGCATTGTTTGGAAAATATCCGCACCTATGATGGCGTGGCGGATCTGCTAAAGGCTCTGCGGCAAGATGGCTTTCTTTTAGCAGTGGCAACAAACGCCACGACGCACTTTGCGCAAAAGATCCTGCGCGCGCAAGATCTAGCTGGCTTTTTTACGCTCATCGCGGGCGCTGATAAAGCCGCGCGCCCCAAACCTGACCCGGCAATTTTAAACTACTGCTTGCAAGAGCTAGGCGCTAGCGCAAACGAATGCGTTTTCATCGGCGATAGCCACAAAGACCGCCTAGCCGCACAGGCCATAAATATGCGCTACCAAATGGTCGGCTGGGGTTTTTGCCAAGTAGCGGGCGCAAAAGATCCACGCGAGCTTTTGGGGCTCATCAAGGAAAAATAATGGAAAAAATGGACTTTTTTTGCTACAAAATCACCGCCGCCAAAAAAATGATAGACGCAAACAACCACGTAAATAACGTTGTTTATGTGCAATTAATGCAAGACGCGGCAACCGCGCACGCCGTGTATGTGGGCGACACAAAGCAAACAAGCCTTGAGCTAAACTACACTTGGGTTACAAAAACGCATTTCATCGACTACATAAAGCCGATTTTTCTAGGCGAAGAAGTGCTGATAAAAACGTGGGTGGAAGAAATCAAAATGTCCTCTTGCTTGCGAAAATACAGCTTTGAAAACCCTAGCGGCAAGGTTTTTACAAGAGCGCAAACGGTTTATGTGACAATCGATCCCGCGCGGCAACGACCGGTGCCAATACCTGAAAAGATAAAAAAGCTATATCCGATTTTCAAAAGCCAAGCCTAGCCTAGCGCGACTGGATCTGGCTTTTGCGACCCCTGCCGCGCCAATGATGACCTAAACCTAGCCATTAACTTACTTTTTTAAGCCACGCTAAACGCACACGATCTAAGCAGCTTTGCACCCCGCGCGGGGCGCTAAGATCTTGCACGATTTTAGTGCGTGCGATTGGATCTTGACTGAGATCTGTTAGATCTTGACGTGCAGGAGTGTTTGGATCTTGAGCGTAAGATCTGGGGCTAGGATCTAAGGCTAGATCTAAGCGCTTGTGTTTTTCTTTTTTTAAATTAGGGGGAAAGGGGGTCAAGTTGCGAGCCACCCCCT
>CAUTXO010000082.1:0-5230 GCA_963542625.1 uncultured Helicobacteraceae bacterium
ACAGTTGGATCTTGAGCGTAAGATTTAATAGCTGGATCTGCGCTCAATCTTTGCACTGCCACACTTAGCAGCCGTGAGTTTGCACTCTAGCACCAAGTAATCCAAACCCCCGCCCAGCAATCCAGCAACCAAACCGCACCACATCTTTGCAATGACTTGCGTGTTTTGCCGCGCCACGCCATAGATCCTTACCGCCCGCAACGCACCAAGATCTTGACGCTCCCACCACCCAGCGCGTGTTAGCATTCAAGCCAGCAAGCACTCGCCGCTGCGTAGATCTTGGGGTAAAGATCTTGTGCGGATCTTGTTCGCGCTAGATCTTTGCACTTTGATTTTACCGCCACCACCAAGCGTGGATCTTGGCGCCACCCACTTTGGCTTAAGATCTTGTCTAAGATCTGTTAGCCAGATCTAAAGCACCGTTTAGATCTTATGTTTTTTCTAAGGCTAAGATCTTGGGGGCTAAGATCTTGACTAAGATCTGTTAGCTAGCTCTAAGGCGCCTATTAGATCTTGTATTTTTTTTCTTTTGGGGGAAAGGGGGTCAAGTTGCGAGCCACCCACTTCCCCCAAACCCCTAAACCACAGCACGCTTTCAATGGTGCATAGCCAAAGGCTATGCAATTTATTTTTTTACAAAGCCTGCACAGCTTTTTAAAAAATCTGTGGCCCTTCAAAAAGCGTCGTCGGGGGGCTGGGGGTTTAAAGGGGAACGGGAGCCGTGACGTAGCAATTGGGGCCCCATTCCCCCTAAGGAAAGAAAAACACAAGCGCTAAAGGTACACCATAAAAGCAAAAAAGAAAAAATACCGCGCAGGGGTAAGATCTTGCGCTCACGGGGGGGGGGCAAATGCAAGCAAGATCTTGCGCGCAGTGTTAGATCCTACGTAGCAAGGCAAGCCCTAGATCTGGCTACTTACGTATCGTCCTAAAATCCTTGATGTGCTTGATGATCTTATAGCTATGGTTGAGCGACGAAGCGATAGACCCGCCTATGCGCGCGGCTTCTTTTTGCTTTGCTCTTATTTCATCGTTTAAAACGCTTTTTCTGTATTCAATCTACGCTGCTGTTAGCTTTCTTGCGATTAGATCTGAACGCTCAAAGCTTTCGTTTAAAAGTCGCTATTTTTTTGCCCTGCTTAAGATCTCTGTTGAGCTAAAAAGCCCAGTGCCAGTGCCACGAAAGGAATGGCTTTAATTGCGTTAGATGGCCCGCGCGCGTTTTCAAAGGGGTATGGCGTCCGCTGTTTTTGTTCTTTTTTCGCGGTGGCATTACGGTTATGTGTAGATTTAGCCGCGCGTTAGACCTAGCGCGGTGCGGGCATCAGATCCTATGCGGCAGCGGTGTAAGTGCGCGCCATACAAGCGCTTGCAAACTCACAGCCAAATGTTGTCTATGAGCCGGACGCTTCCAACTTTTGCGGCAACTAAAATTATCGTATTGCCGGGCGTGGCGGTATCTATGGCGTTTAGATCCCCATCCACAACCGCAACGTAGTCAATCTCCAAGCCAGCCAAAGCGCTCTCTACCGCGCGCTTTAGATCCTCCGCCGCTCTTGTGCCGCTCTCAAAAAGCGCCCGCGCGGCAAAAAGCCCGCGTGAAAGCGCTAGCGCGTCCTTTTTTTGCTCTGGCGTTAAATAGGCATTTCTGCTAGAAAGCGCCAATCCGTTTTCATCTCTAACAAGCTCGCACGGCACAACCTGCACGTCAAAGAAAAACGCGCGCAAAGCCTGCCTAACCAAAATGAGCTGCTGCGCGTCCTTTTTGCCAAAGTAAATTTTTTGCGGCTTCACGATGGCAAGTAGCTTAAAAATCACCGTCAAAACGCCGTCAAAATGCCCCGGGCGCGTCTTGCCCTCCAAAATAAAAGCCTGCGAATTGCCCCTTAGCATAGGTTCATCGGCGCCATACATATCGCTAGGCGCCGGCGCAAACAAAAAATCCACGCCGCATTCTTCGCACAGCTTGGCGTCGTCTTCAAAGCGGCGCGGATACTTGCTTAGATCTTCGCCCGGCAAAAATTGCGTGGGATTGACAAAAACGCTCACAACGACGGTCTTGTTTTGCTCGCGCGCCTTTTGAATGAGCGAAAGATGCCCGGCGTGCAAGGCGCCCATCGTTGGGACGAGCCCGGTCGCGCCGCTAAGTTTTAAAGCGGCTTGGAGTTCATTTGGATTTTGTATTATCTTCAAAAAGATCCTTAAATTTAGAAACTAAATTATCAAGCAAGCCGTTGTGCGGCGAGTTTTCTTGCCCGAAGCTCTTATGCAACTTTTCCAGCATTTCCCGCTGCAAGGCGTTATACGCCGGCGGATACACAAGCTTGACAGAAATCACAAGATCGCCCTTTTTCTTTGTCCTGATGTTTGGCGCGCCTATGCCACGCAAGCGGATCTGCTGTTTATCACGCGCGCCTTGGGGGATCTGCGCCTCGCCCTCGCCACTTAGCGTTGGGATCTTGATCTTCCCGCCAAGCGCGGCTAGGGTAAAAAACACGGGGATTTCTATATAAACATCGTCGCCATCGCGCAAGAAAGTTTCATCTTCTTTTACGTATATGTTTAGGTAAAGATCCCCACGGTTGCCGCGTTTGCCAACGTTTCCCTTGCCGCTAACGCGCAAGCGCAAGCCGTTATCCACGCCCGCTGGAATATCCACGCTGACGGTATCATCTATCTTGATTTTGCCCGCGCCAGAGCAAGAATTGCAAGCCTTTTTAATGGCGCTGCCGCTACCGCCGCATTTGGGGCAAGTTTGCGAGAAAGTCATAAAGCCCTGTCTTTGGTAGATCTGCCCCTGCCCGTGGCAATACGCGCACGTCTGCTTTTCCCCACCCTCGCCGCCGCAAGCTTCGCAAGGCTTATAGTAGGTGTAAGAAAATTCTTTTTTTACGCCAAAAATCGCTTCTGAAAACTCCAAAACAATATCTTGCGCGATGTCTAAGATCTCTTTATTTCTTGACCTTTTGCCTCCGCCAAAGAAAGAGTCAAAAATATCCGCAAAGCCTTCAAAGCCCTCAAAACCGCTCGCGCCGCCGCCTTGAAGCCCGGATCTGCCGTATCTATCATATGCGGCGCGTTTTTCGTCATCGCTTAAAACCTGATACGCCTCGTTTATTTGCTTAAATTTGCTTTCGGCTTCCGCGTTTCCTTGATTTTTATCGGGGTGATAGGTCATTGCAAGCTTGCGAAACGAGCGCTTAATTTCATCGCGGCTAGCCGTTTTGCTAACTTCTAAAACCTCGTAATAATCAAATTCTTCATCCACAAAAGATCCTTTAGCGTTTTACAAAGCGCGGATTATAGCAAATTCGGCTTTTCTAAAAACCGCTTTTGCAAGCTGCCAAACTCGTCAATGCGCCTATCCCTAAAAAACGGCCACATTCGCCTGACGGCTTCTGTGCGCGCAAGGTTTATCTCGCAAACCGCGCTTTCTTCTTCTTGCCCCAAAACCTTTAAGATCTCCCCCTGCGCACCCGCTGCAAAAGAATGCCCCCAAAAGAGTATCCCCCCCTCGCGCCCAACGCGATTAACGCTCACAACCGGTAGCGCATTTGCCACAGCGTGAGATCTTTGGATTAGCTCCCAAGCGTTTAGCTGCCTTGTTTGCTCGTCTTTTGCGTCGCTCTCGTCCCAGCCGATTGCCGTTGGGTAAATAAGGATCTGCGCGCCTTTTAGCGCCATTATGCGCGCGGCTTCTGGATACCATTGGTCCCAGCACACCAAAACGCCGAGCTTGCCGACGCTTGTTTGAATGGGGCTAAAGCCAAGATCCCCGGGCGTGAAGTAAAACTTTTCATAAAAGCCCGGGTCGTCTGGGATATGCATTTTGCGGTAGATCCCAGCTAGCTTGCCGTCTTTTTCAATCACAGCCGCTGTGTTGTGGTAAAGCCCCGCCGCGCGGCGTTCAAACAAAGAAAGCACAAGCACCACGCCAAGCGCTGCCGCTATTTGCCCGTAAAACTCCGTTGAGCCGCCCGGAATTTCTTCGGCTAGGTCAAAGTTGCACGGATCTTCGCTTTGGCAAAAATAAAGCCCCTCGTGAAGCTCTTGCATAACAATTAGCTGTGCGCCGCGACGCGCTAGATCTTGTATCTTTGCCGCCGCCGCAACGCGATTTGCCGTTTTGTCCGCCGTTTTTGCTGACTGAAAAAATCCAACTTTTAGGGTATCCACACCGCCGCCTTTAAAATAAATTAATTTGTATAATATTCAATCAATACTAAATCGAGGGAAGAAAATGGCTAAACAGGCGGTTTTTTTGGTTTTTTTAGTAAGCTTTTTAAGTGCGGATAATTTTTTATACGTCTCAGGCAAAGGCTCTAGCGCCGGTGCAAAAGCGATGAGCGCGGGCGCAAAACAAACGGGCACGGGCGCTAAGGCGGGTATGGATTTTTCAACCGACAAAATGACGAACAAAGAATTCATCGACGGCAAAATAAATCATTTTAAAGAAGAAATAAACGACGTAAAAGAGCAGCTAAACAAGCAAAAAATGCAAAATAAAAGCCTTCAAATGCAAATGCAAGACGCGCAAACCGCGCCGCAAAATATGCCAAGTGCTATGCCGCGCGGATCCGCACAAGATCCAATGCCCGGCTCGCGCGGGGCTAGTGTGGATGACACCTTTGGCGCGGACGGATTTTTCGTCCAACTTGGCGCATTCAAAGACGAAAAAAACGCGCGCGGGTTTTTAGAAAGCGCCAGAGCGTTTTTTAGCAGCGCCAGAATGGCATTTGCAAGCGGCTATTATAAGGTAGCCGTTGGGCCCTTCCCAAGCGCCGCTGCCGCAAGAAAAACCCTAAGCGAAGCGCGCGAAGATTTCAAAGACGCTTTCTTAACAAACGCTTCATTTTAACCCGTTTTGTTTTGCCGGATCTGTATGTGTTTTGGCGCGCGACGCGCAACACGCGGCGCGTGAGATCTAAAGATCCGTAAGCAATAAGATCTGCGCTAGATCCGTGTAAGATCTCACCGCTATCTGCAAGCCTAAGCCCAAGATCTTAGCCTAGCAAAGATCCTTGCAACAATCACACGCGTAGAACATTAGCTCATTTCAAAGCCTTAGATCTAGCCAAGCGCTACCAGCGGCACGGTGCTACGGGTGCAATGCGAGCGCCAACGCGAGCGATGAAATTACAAACCAGCACCAGCGTGCAAGTAGCTAAAACGTTAAAGATCTTGCAGGGTTTAGATCTGAACCCAAGATCCAAAGCCCAAGCAAGCGCAT
>CAUTXO010000083.1:0-5080 GCA_963542625.1 uncultured Helicobacteraceae bacterium
TTAGGGGGTATGGGGGCAAAGGGCGTGGTGGCTCGCAACTTGACCCCCTTCCCCCCAAAAGAAAAAAACATAAGATCTAACCAGAGCTTTAGATTTAAACCTAAGATCCTAGCTCAAGATCTAGCTAGTAGATCCTAGTCAAGATCTACCACTCTCTAACTAAAAAGAACAGCGCACCATAAAAGAAAAAAGAAAAACAGCGCGCGCGGGCTGGGGGGGTGTAAGATCTTGCGGGCGCAAGATCCGTGTCAAGATCACACGGCGGGTAAGTGGATTAAAAACCCCTTTTCGTCCTTGCAAAGGGTGATGGATCCTTTGTGCGCTTCGATGATTTGCTTTGTGAGCGCTAGCCCTAGCCCGTGCCCTTTGGTTTTGGTCGTGCGGAAGGCTTCAAAAATGAGCTCTTTATTTTCAAAATCCTTGCCGCTATCTAGCACCTTTAGCTCGTGGCGCGTGCTCGATTTTGAGTGCAGCACGGTAATAACGCCACTTTCGTCATCGCCCTCTTCAATCGCGTCGATGGCATTGACGATTAGATTTTGAAACACCATTCCAAGCAGGTCAAAGTCCGCTTCGATGATCTCGGGCAAAAATTTGTATCTAAAGTCAATCTCTTTGGAGTAGGAATAATTTGCCGTCGTCGCGTTTAGCTCTTCGATGAGCTCTTCAAAATAAAATCTTTTCGGGTTTAGCGTTACGCCCTTTGAAAATAGCAGCGTGGCTTTGACGATGCGCTCAATCCGCCAAATCGCCTTTTTAATCTCAAGGATTATCGGCTTTTCCATAATCCCCACGCGCCCAAAAATCGTGGAGATGAGAATAGAAACAGAGCCAATTGGGTTGCGAATTTCGTGCGCTAGGTGCGCCGCCATTTTTCCCATTGAAACAAGGCGCTCATTGCGTTTGATCTTTGTGTTATCCGTGGCGGCGACGATTGTTTTGCCGTTGATGTTTTCAATTTGCAAGATGTAGTTTTTGTCCTTAATCTCTATCTCCGTCTCGCTTGTTTGGAGATCTAGGCCGCTTAGATCTAGGTCTATTTCTAGGGATCTTGAGTTTTGCAAGTAGATGGAGCCATCAGCGTTTAAAAGCCAGATGGCAGTTGGCAGCAGATCTATCACCCCGCTAAAAATCGCGCTGATTTGCGCGTGCTGCGCCTTGATTTTTTCCAGCTCGCGGCTTAGGTTTGCAGAAGTTTCTATGACAAACGCCACTTCTTCTTTAGTGAGTTTTTGCGCTTCTTCCATCAATACCCCTGAAAATAATGTTTGGCGTCATCGCTGGGCTTAAATACAAGCTTGCCGTCGTCTTGTCTTTCCAAAAATTCCGCCGTGTATTCAAGCTTGGCGGGGATAAAGGCGTTGTAAAAGGTGATTTTTGCTTCTTTTAGGCGGTAGTTGTAGGTGTGCTCATCTTTGTGCTCGTCGTCGTGATTGCAATCGCCCGTTTTGCAAACAAAAACTTCGCCCGTTGGCATAAACACAAGCTCTTGAAAAACCGTCGCGCCCTTGGCGTCTCTAACGGTCCAGATCTTGCCCGCTAAATACTCGCCGCCAAACTGGGCGCAACTACCGTATTGCCCGCTATCGTCGCTTTTGCAAGATCCAGCGGGGGGCGTTCTTTTCTCGTTAAAAGTCTTGACACAAGAGCCGAAAAACAGCGCGGCAATTAAAAGCAATCGTATTCGCATAGGCTTCCCGTTTTTGCGTTTTTAAGCAATTTAGGTGCCAAATTTAATAATCCGCCGTTTATAATACGCCTAAAATTACGGTTAAAGGCTAAAAGGGAGCGCGTCTCCTAAATATGGGACTACTACTTATTTACTTATTCACGGCGTTATTTTTTTCTTTTATTTGCTCTGTTTTGGAGGCGGTGCTACTCTCTGTTACGCCGTCTTTTGTTGAGCTGGCAATAGGCAAAAACCCGCGCGGCGGCAACGTTCTAAAGGCGGTTAAGCAAGATATAGACAGATCCATTTCAGCAATTCTCACCCTAAACACAATCGCGCACACCATAGGCGCAGCGGGCGTTGGCGCGCAGTCGGCTAAGATCTTTGGCGATGAATTTATGCTCGTAACTTCTATGCTTTTAACCTTGCTGATCCTTTATTCATCAGAGATCTTTCCAAAGGTTATAGGCGCTGTGTATTGGAAAAAGCTAGCCATTGTGTCTGCTTATGCAATCCGCTGGATGACCTTTATTACGTATCCGTTCATCGTCGTTGGCTCGCTTATTACAAAGGTTTTCAAGCAAGATAGCAAGCACAAGATCTCCCGTGAGGAGATCCTAGCCATTGCGGAGATGGGTGAAAAAGACGGCGTGGTGAGCGAGCAAGAAAGCGACCTCTTAGAAAAGCTTTTTGACTTTAAGGATACGCGAGTAAAAGACGTAATGACGCCAACGACGGTCGTTTTTGCCGTGCCACGTGAGCTAAGCGTGGCGGATTACCTAAAGCTAGAAGATTTCAACACCTTCTCGCGCATACCCGTTTATGACAAAAACATCGACAACGTCATCGGCATTGTGCTTAGAAACGCGCTGTTTTTGGAGATCATCAACGGCAATTCAAGCCGCACGGTGGGCGAAATTACCAAGCCCGTTTTTCATATTTCAGAAAGCATACCGCTTACAAAGGCGCTAGATCTTTTCATCAAACGCAAGGAGCATATTTTCATCGCGCACGATAGCTACGGGCAAACGATGGGGATAATCACGCTAGAAGACGCCATTGAAACGCTGCTTGGCGTTGAGATTATGGACGAGCTGGATAAGGTCGAGGACCTACAAGCCCTAGCAAAGAAAAAACTAAAAGAAAGAATGATTAACAATGGAAACTAACTTGACTTTTTTTGTAGGAATTTACATTTTATACGCGGCGGTGCAGATCCTAATAGCCTTTAAGCAATATCGCTTTTTAGAGCTAAGATCCGCGCAAGAGCCCGTTATTTTAAACGCGGCGTCGTGGAAAGAAGCCGCGCAATACGGCATTGCAAAAGAAAAATTTTCTATTTTTTCTAACGCCTTTGGTTTGCTTGTGTTTTTTGTGTGGGCGTTTTGGGGGCTTGGCGCGCTAGACGCGGCGCTAGATCTAGCAAACCCCTACGCAAAAGCCGTTGCTTTTGTGCTAGCCTTTATGGCGGTTGGTTTTGTCTTGGATCTGCCCTTTGATTACTACGCAAAGTTCGTGCTTGACGCGCGCTTTGGCTTTAACAAATCCACAAAAAAGCTATTCATCACGGATAAAATCAAGGGTGCGCTTTTAGCTGTGCTAATCATCGCGCCGCTTGTGTATGCGGTGGCGGTTTTTGTGGAGAGCTTCAAGCTTTGGTGGCTTTACACCTTTTTTGCGCTTTTTGCGCTTGTGATTTTAATCAATATGTTTTACCCGACGCTTCGCGCGCTGCTTTTTGATAAGTTTGAGAGCATAGAAAGCACAGATCTAGGCGCTAGCGTGAAAGATCTTTTGCAAGCGCAAGGCTTTTCGTCATCGGGCATTTTCAAGGTTGATGCTAGCAAACGCGACGCGCGCCTAAACGCATACTTTGGCGGGCTTGGCAAGACAAAACGCGTCGTGCTTTTTGACACGCTCATCGACAAACTCACGCGCCAAGAGCTCCTAGCCGTGCTAGGCCACGAGCTGGGGCACTTCAAGCATAAAGATATCGTAAAAAACATCTTTTTAATCGGCTTCTTGCTGTTTTTTGTTTTGCTGCTTTTTGGCAACACGCCCGCGCAGAGCCTAAACGCCTTTGGGCTTGAATATTCGCCCGCTAGCCTAATCGTGTTTTTTCTCATCTTTGCGCCTATTGTTTTTTTCTTCATCGCGCCGCTTACAAACTACCTAAGCCAGTCGCACGAATTCGCCGCCGATGACTTTGGCGCGGCGGTGCAAGACAGGCAGGCAATGGCTAGCGCCCTAGTAAAATTAAGCGATGAAAACAAGAGTTTTCCGCTTGCGCACAGGCTTTACAGCATTTTCTATCACACGCACCCAAGCGTGGCGCAAAGGGTGCAAAGGCTAAGGCAAGATGCAAGATCTTAAGGGCGTTTTGGAGTATTCAACCTTTATAGTTCTAGGTTTGATGGGCTTTGTTGCGCTTTTTTTGACGATTGAGCGGGCGTTTTTTTACCATTTTGTCAAGATCTCAGGCTACGAAAAGAAAGAACTCCTAGAGATAGATCTAACGAAAAACTTGACGCTCATCTCCACCGTCGCCGCCACCGCGCCTTATGTGGGCTTGCTTGGCACGGTTTTTGGCATTATGCTTAGCTTCATAAATATCAGTTCTGGCGGAATGATGGATACGCAAAGCATTATGCTAGGGCTTGCGCTTGCGCTAAAAGCCACCGCGCTTGGGCTTTTTGTGGCTATTCCTGCGATGTTTTTTTACAACCTGCTAGCGCGAAAGGCGGAGGTGCTAATTAGCCTTTGGGAGAGCAAAAATTAAGATAAAAAAGTTTGAGGGCATAAATTTAATCCCGATGATTGACGTTATGCTCGTGCTTTTAGTGATTGTGCTAACGACGGCGTCTTTTGTTACCAAAAGCGCGCTGAATGTGGATTTGCCCCGCTCTAGCACGCAAGAAGGCACAGCAAGCGCCAAAACGCACGAAATTACCATCACCAAATCCGGCGCGTTTTATTTAGGCGCAGAACAAATCAGCGCGCAAGGCTTGGCGCAGTTTGTAAAGGCGGCGCCAAAAAGCGATGTTTTTGTGATAAAAGCAGACGTTGGGTCTGGCTTTGGCAAGTTTGTGGAGGTGGTGGATCTTTTAAAGCTAGCCGGCGTAGAAAACGTAGCAATTGCAACGCTAAAAGCCAACTAGCCCTTTGCCATATGTGAATTGCGCGTCTAGCTTTGCGCTTAGATCTAGGTGGCGTTTGGATCTTGGGGTAGATCTTGAGCTAGGATCTTAGGGCGGAAATCTAGTGTGCCATTTAGATCTTATATTTTTTCTTAGGGGGGAAGGGGGGCTTGAATTGCGAAGTCACGGCTCCCGTTCCCCTTTGAACCCCCAGCCCCCGACGACGCTCCTTAAGGGGCATATGCTTTTCTTAGAAAAGCATATGCAATAAAAA
>CAUTXO010000084.1:0-4733 GCA_963542625.1 uncultured Helicobacteraceae bacterium
TAGATCCAAGCGCAAAGATCTAGCGCAGATCTTAGCGCTAGCAAGGTGCGCTAGGGCAACCCCCGCTAACTTAGGCTATTTTTTGCCCCTTATGTATTTTCTCATTTCATCATCGCTCATAATCCTGTCAAACTCGTCGTCAAAACGCCGTTTATTGTTGCTGTCGTAGTCTTTTATCGTCCGCAAAAACTGCTGAAAATTTGGATTTTTCTTGCAAAGCTCATTGACGATGTTGAAGTCCAAATTCTGCCTAAATCTCGCCTGCGCTACCACCTTGCTCTGCTCCAAATTCTCGCTATCTAGGCTCAAAACGCCAATGCCAAAGCTAGAATTTAGGCTGCTAATTAGCTCCATTAGTTCATCGTCGCTCTCGTCAATGTCTAGGGCAACCAAATAGCCCTCATTCGCCCAGCTTGAGTTGCTGACGGCTTGGAAATAGCACTCGCGCAAATTCCCCACGTTTAGGGATTTTTTCATCTCAAAAGAGTAAATTTTAATCGGGATCTTGACAAATTTTGCGGCAAAATCTAGCACGCTTTCTTCGTAATTCTCGTGCTCAAAAGTTACGCCGACGATGTCAGGATACAGCCACCTATCGTGCCCGCGCCTAGCCTTTAGGCTGCTCTCGTGAAAAATCGTCTTCACGTGCGCGTTAAAATTCGGGTTCACTTCAACAAACTTTGCCAAAAGCGGGTGCAAATCACGCTCGCTAAATGAATTGGTGTCTTGTTTTGTTTCTGCTGTGGCGTCGCTAAACTTTAAATCTTGCCCCTTTAGCTTGATTAAAATAGGCTTTAGGCTGACATTCTCAAAAATCGAGTTTGGATTATTTTTTATATCAACATAAATTCGTGCCGCAAAACTAGCCCAGGGCGTTTTGCCGCTTAAGTTTAGCTCCTTTGTAAGTCCCAGGGCTTCTGCAATTTTATAGATCTTATTCGGGCTTAGCGGCTGATTTATCTTTTCTAAAACCTTTTTTGCCACTTCTATTGCGTTTGCCATTATTGTTCCCTTGCAATTTAAATACTAACTAAATTGTGATCTTATTGCGAATTACCTAAACCAAAAGCCACCTACCCCAGCGAAAGAGATCTATGCCAAATCTCAAGCGTGAGTAAATTCCACAAGATCCTAGCGCGTTTGGCGCGCGGCGTGCGCACTCTATTTTCAAGCAGTGCTTGCAAAAAATTGCCACGAACAAAACCAGCGGCGTAAGATCCGGGGCGCAAATAATCAAAGGTCATTTCCCTTAGCACGCCGTTAATCCAAGTTTCAATCGGCGCTTCAAAGCCTTTTTTGGGCGCATTTATGAGCTCGCGCGGTAGGTATTTTTTGGCAAGCTCTCGCAAAATGTGCTTTGTCCTTAACCTGCGAATTTTAAAATCATCGCGCAAGCTAGGCGCAAACTCTAGAAGCGGCGCGCTCAAAAACGGGCTACGCACTTCAAGGCCATTTGCCATCGACGCAATATCCATTTTCACCAGCAAATCGTAGGGCAAATTGATGTTAAAGTCGCGCTGCATAATGGTTTTTAGCGGCGTTTTTGCCCCGCCTTGCAAAAGATCTTCTATGCCATACGCGCTTGGTAGGTCAAAATGCGCGTTAAGATCTTCTGTGATATCCAGCGTGAGCCTAAGGTAACTCTCCAGCTCGTCCTTTGCGCCAAAGGTTTTAAGGGCGCGCCAAAGGTGGCTATACGCGCTTTTTTTGTTGCGCGGAGGGAGCAAAAGTGCGCCTAAAAACCGCAAATGCCGCAAAAACGCCAGATTTTTCACAAGCACGTAGCGCCTGTATCCGCCAAAAAGCTCATCCGAGCCATCGCCGCTAAGCGCCACCTTCACAAGCTCCCGCGCGCGTTTATTCACAAAGTAAGACGGAATGCAAGATGAGTCAAAAAACGGCTGCCCGTAGGCGTTTAGGATCTTTTCTAGGTTGTTTTTTAGGTCAAGATCTATGCGGATCTCGTGGTGCGCTGTGCCGTATTTTTGCGCCACGAGCCTTGCTAGCGGGGCTTCATCGTAGGCGCCATCAAAGCTCACGGTAAAAGTTTTTAACTCCTTTTTAAACTCGCTAGCCATCGCCACCACAAGCGAGCTATCAATCCCCCCGCTTAAAAACGCGCCAACTTCTACGTCGCTTGAGCTAAGGCGCAGCTGCACGGAAGCCTTTAGTAGCCGCTCTGTCTCTTCTAGCGCGGCGCCAAAGCTAGCCCCAAGATCTCTAGCGTAAAAATCTTCTATCCTAAAAAACGGCGCTGTTTCTAGCTTTTGCGTGGATAGATCCAAATACCCCCAGCTAGCCTTTGGAAACACGGTAACGTTCTCAAATGCCGTTTGCGCGCCAAAAAACCCAAGCCGCAAGTAGGCTTTAACGGCATTTTCATTCACGGCTAGCCCAAGTGGCTTTAGCGCATTAAGTTCGCTTGCAAAGGCAAACCCAGCGCTACTTTTGTAGTAATAAAGCGGCTTTTCGCCCGCGCGGTCACGCGCTATAAACAAACGGTGGCGCGCTTTCTCATAAATCACAAAGGCAAACATACCGTCAAGCTCGGGCAGCATTTTTGCGCCGAGCTTTTCGTAAAGCGCTAGCAGGGTTTCTGTGTCGCTTGATGTTTTAAAATCGTAATTTTTTAGGTGCTTGCGCCGCAACTCTAAATGGTTGTAGATCTCGCCGTTAAAGCTGATTGTAAGCTCCCCGCGCTGCATTGGTTGCTTTGCGCCCTCTAAATCCAGTATGCTAAGCCTTGCGTGGATTAAATTCAGCGCGCCGTCAGTAAAAACGCCGCTTGCGTCTGGCCCCCGGTGGCGCAAACGCTCAAGCAAAGCCAAAGGATCCGCGCTCTCATTAAACGTAACGGCAATTCCGCACATAAAAAACCTTTTGATATGATTTGCTTTTTAGGAAACTTATGAAATTCGCGCACCTTAAAGCAGTTAGTGAAATTTTTGCTAATTTTACAAAAATTAATTTTATACGCCGCGTCGCACAAAACGTTATCGTGATTGACTTTTCTAGCGAAGCGTGGGCTTTTGATATGACGCGCGCAAAATCGCTTATCTATCCGTCTAGCGCGGCTGGGTGGCTTGAGAGCTTTGGCGCGCCCTTTGATGAAGCGCTTCGGCGCCTTTGTGGCGCAAAGCTAACCGGCGCGGCGCTTTTGAATTCTGACAAGATCCTAAGCCTAAAACTCACGCGCCAAGCCAGCTACAAAACGCAGAATTTTGAGCTGATTTTTGAGCTAACGGGCAAGCACACAAATGCCATCGTGCTAGAAGGCGGGCTGATTATCCAAGCGCTGCATTTGATTAATGAAAACCTTTCGTTTAGGACGGTCAAGCTAAAGCAAGCCTACGTTTTGCCGCCAAAGCCGGATTTTGTGCCAGCAGATCTTAGCGTGGGCGATGTGCGCGCTGAGCTTTTGGATCTTGCTAGCAAAGCAAGCCGCGATGAAGAAGCGCGCTTAAAATCATCGCAAATTAATCGTATCCAAAGCAAGATTGCCGCCGCGCGCGCCGAGCTCTTGGCGCTAAAAAGCCGCGAAGATCTTATGCGCCAGGCGCAAGATCTAACACTTGATGCGCAAACCTTGCTTTTGCACGCGAATGATAAATCGAAGTTTTTTGCGCCGCGCGAGTTTGCGGACGAAACCGGGCGCAAAAGATTAATCGCGCCGTTTAAGCAAATGTCTATCTCAAAAAGCGCGGGCGAGTATTTTAGGCAGGCAAAAAAGTTGCGCCAAAAGGCGAACAATCAGTTTTTGCAAGAGGTCAATTTGCAAGAAAAAATCGATTTTTACGAGAATTTGGCAAAAAACATCGCCAGCGGTAGCGGCGTGGAATTTTTGCGCCGCGTGCTCCCACCAAAGCGCGAGAAAAAGGAGACAACGCAAGGGATTATAGAAACTTTCATACAAGATTATAAGGTTTTTGTTGGCGTCAATCGCGCGGCAAACAAAAAGGTGCTAGATCTTGCAAAGGCAAATGACCTGTGGTTTCACATCAAGGATATTCCGTCGTCGCACCTTGTATTGCGGACAAAAAAGCAAAACGTGAGCGCCGGCGTGATACGCGAGGCGGCGCGCCTTTGCGCGGTGTATTCAAAGGCTAAAAGCGGCAGGTATAATGTCGATTATACGCAGCGTAAATTCGTAAAACAAGGCGGCGAGGCAAAGGTGCTTTACACGCATTTTAGCACCGCAAGCGTTGAAATATAGGGGGCAAGATGGCTGTTACACCTGTTGGAAATATAATTTATACAAATCAAAATGCGCCGGTGGCGTCGAACATTCAGCAAGCGCAGCAACAAAGGCTGGACTTTCAAAACTCGCTTGCGACGGAGTTCTACAAAGACGAGATTGATAAGATAAAAGAAACAAATCCGCCAGAAGAATTGCATAAGGCAGACCCAGACAGCCACCAAGACGCAAGCCAAGACGAGCAGAACAAGCGCGTGCGCAAAAAGCAAACGCCAAAAGAGCCAGAACCAAAACAGCTAAGCCTTTTGGATATTAGGGTTTAGCTTAGCTTGTAAGACTTGTGGCGCTTAGCGCGCTTGGAGCGCGTGGATCTTGGCGAGATCTATCAGCGTGAGCCTTGCGATGGATCTAAGGGGTAAGATCTTAACTAAGATCTGCTAGCTAGATCTAGGCGCTTTGTTTTAGTGATTGGATTTAAGGCTAAGATCTTGCCCTCCCCCCAGATCTTTACACTCTCAATCTTTGCACCACCGCGCTT
>CAUTXO010000085.1:0-4399 GCA_963542625.1 uncultured Helicobacteraceae bacterium
CCGTTCGTGGTTTTGCAGAGAGAGCTAAGAACAAAACCCCCCCCCCCCCCCGCTGGCAAATTTCGTATTCATAAGTGTCCTTTTATTTTTGGTTTGCGAATTCTAGCACCGCCGCGATTAATTTATGGCGCGCTCGCCCACCAGCAATTTGCGCGTGCTTTGTATTTTTGTGTGCTGAGTACAACTTTGGCGCGACGCAGATCTTACGCGGCCACCTTTGCCACCCACGCTCTTGCGTATTTTGCCAGTCAACTCTGCACGCTGTGTGGCTTTTGCCACGCGTTAGCCCTACTTGGATCCAAAACAAGCATTTTATTCAAACAAAGCATCACGCAAAAAGCACAAATGAGCCCTTTTAAAACGCTACATAAACCGCCGTTGCAAATATTAAATCAAATGTCAGCGCTTAAATAGTAACGATGTGCTTTTATACACCAAGCAATTCGTAAAGCAAGGCGCAGGCGCAATTACCACAAGCACAAAATACATTTTTAACGCTTCTCGCCAGGCAGATCGCAAACGCAAAATTGGCTTAGCTTAAATTATCAATCTAATTACTTACGCTCATTAAATTTTACCAATTAACAGATCTGACTGCAAAAATCTAAAATTTACATTACAGGCTTGCTTATGTTTTTAAGCCAAAGTCAGATTTTCGCTCAGCAAGGCGTGGATTTTTTTGTAATAGGAGTTGGAAATTTCAAAGGTGGATAAAAGCTCTAGTTCAATAGATTCGTCGCCTTTTCTAAAGGGTAGCTGAAAATGCTTGATGCTCGCTTTTTGAAAGCCAAGGCGGCTGTAAAAATCGTATCTTTTTTGCGTAATGCCGTCGCAAACTGGGTCAATCTCTAAAATAACCCTTGCATTTTGCTTCAAAAATTCGCGCATAACCGCACTGCCAAGCCCTTTAGATCTAAGATCTTTAGCGATTGCAAAATGCTCTACAAAACTAAACCATTCAAAGCTCCAATAGCAAAAAACCCCACTAAACACGCCGTCAGATAAAACAACTTTTGCGCGATAATTTTTGCGTGCCAAAATAAGGTTTTGCTCTTTTTTTGTGCGCCTTTCATTCTGCGGAAAAGAGCTCTCATAAAGGCTCCAGAAGTCATCAAAATTATCGCCGCCAAGATCTTTAAAGGTCATCATTTATTATCCTTAGATTTGCAAAGCACGGAAACACCCCTTAACTACTGAATTTTGACGGTGTTTTGCCCCGTGATTACCCCGTAAAAAATTTTTTTCTTTTGGTCTTGGAGCTTGATTTCATCGCCGATGTAGCCGTTTTCCTTTGCCTTTAGGACAAAATTAATCGTAACGGCGCCGTCTTTCATAAACGCATTAACGTTGTTGCCCGACTTGACCGCGTAAAGTTTTTGGATCTTTCTAGGCTCAATAATGCTGCCTTTTTTGATGATAGATCTAGCCTGAAATTCGCTTAAGTTGGCTCCTGGGTTCTCAAAAAGCCTATGCTGGATTTTATTTCTTTTTATAATGTATTTTTCTTGCGTTATTTGCCTGCCGCGCTTTATATCAACCGTGGCAACCGGCATTTCTTGATAGCCGCTTATCTCGTAGAAAAATTTTAAGAATTTTTCATCGCCGCCATCATTATAAGAAACAGTAATCGTGCCGCTTGATTTTGAAAAAAAGTCTTTCTCGATTTTATACGTCGCGCCTAGGCTTAGCTCGCCCACTATGCTTGATGGTTTTAGCGATATTTTATCGACGATAACGCCCCTAGTGGCATAAAGACTAATAATTTCAGATTTTAAATCTTGCATAAAAAACGGCGAGATCTTATAAAAATAAACTATCGGAGCACGAATGCCGGCGCTTATATTATGCTCTTCTAACAGCGCGCTTAATTTGCGGCGCGGGATCTGGTGCAAAAACGAGCTTTTAAATGAAAAAAGGAATATCTTTTTGTCCGTATCAAAAACATCGCTTGAATACACTTCGGTTTTGTCGCAATAGTAAATATCGCCAATCTCAAGCGAAAGCGCAAAGGCAAAACAAACAAAAAATACGAGTTTTCTCAATATTTCTTATTCTTCTTTGAATTGTCCTAAAGAAATAAGCTTTGAATAGCGTTTTTGCAATCTGTCTTCAAGGCTCATAGCTTCAAGATCTGCCACCGACTGCAAAAAATAATCCTTAATAAGTTGTGCCGCTTCTTGTTTGTTCCTGTGCGCGCAGGCAAAGGGCTCTGGGATCACATCGTCAATCAAGCCAAATCTTTTCAGGCTTGCCGCGTCTATTTTCATAACAGAGCTTGCCGTTTCCACTTTGGAAGGATCATTCCACAAAATGGCGGCGCAACCTTCTGGCGAAATAACGCTAAAAACGGAATATTCAAGGCAGGCTAACTTATCCGCAACGCCTATTGCTAAGGCTCCACCGCTACCGCCCTCGCCTATTACGATAGAAACGGTCGGGACTTTTAGATCCGATAGCTCGAACAAATTTTTAGCAATGGCTTCGCTTTGATTTCTCTCTTCCGCACCTATGCCGGGATAAGCTCCGGGGGTATCAACTAGCATTAAAATAGGAAGATTAAACTTTTCTGCAAGTTTTGCAACTCTCAATGCCTTTCTGTAACCCTCTGGGTGAGGCATTCCAAAGTTTCTTCGTATCTTGTTTTTTGTCCCCCTACCCTTTTGCTCGCCAATCACAACGCACTTTTTGGAGCCGATAGATCCAACGTAACAAATAATGGCGTTATCATCTTTAAAATGTCTATCCCCGTGAAGCTCAAGCTTTTCGTCCATAATAAGGCGAATATAATCAAGGGCATAGGGTCTGTCCTGATGTCTTGCTAGCTGCAATTTTTGATAATCGGTTAAGTTGCTATAAACCTTTCTCGACTGCTCTTTGATGTTTTCTTCTGCTTTTAAGATTGCTTCTTCATCGCCGCTTATTTTTAGTAGCTCGTAGTCGTCAAATAAGGGCTGTAATTTTTTCTCAAAATCAAGGTAAAACACTAGGCTAGCTTTTTGAAAATCACAACGCCATTTGTCCCGCCAAAACCAAAGGAATTACTCATAACAACGTTTAGATCTTTGGATCTTTTTTGATTTGGGACATAGTCAAGATCCAAGCCGTTTTCTAGATCCGGCGTTGTGTAGTTTATCGTTGGCGGAATAATGCTTTTTTGCATAGCAAGCAAACTTATGGCGGCTTCAATAGTGCCGGCTGCGCCTAAGCAATGCCCGATTTGCCCCTTAATTGAGCTAACCGGCGGAATATTGCCGGCAAAGACTTCTTTTATAGCGGCGGTTTCGTTTTTATCATTAGCCGGCGTGCTTGTGCCGTGCGCGTTAATGTAGTCTATTTTTACATCTGCGCCTTGCGTTTGCTTTGCCATAGATATGGCGGCTTTCATAGCTCTTAAAGGGCCGCTCATAGATGGGCTTGTGATGTGATTTGCGTCGCCACTTTCTCCAAAACCTATTATCTCTCCATAGATCTTGGCCCCGCGCGCCTTTGCGATCTCGTATTCTTCTAAGATCAAAGTTGCGGATCCTTCGCCCATAACAAAGCCGTCTCTGTTCTTATCAAAAGGTCTTGAAGCTGTTTTTGGGTCGTCGTTTCTTGTGGATAGCGCTTTCATAGCGGCAAATCCGCCTATTCCAACTTCGCAAATAGTGGCTTCAGATCCTACGACCATCATTCTATCGGCGCTGTTTAAAACAATCGTTTTGTAAGCTTCGATAATTCCGTGCGTGCCGGCAGCACAAGCCGTAACTGACGCCACATTTGGCCCTTTCAAGCCGTGCGCGATAGAAACAAAACCGCCTAACATATTGGATAGTGCCGACGGAATAAAAAACGGGGTTATCCTTTTAGGGCCCTTTTCAAAACAAGTGATTGAATTCTTTTCTATATTAATAAGCCCGCCGATACCGCTAGCTGAGCTAATGCCAAAGCGCTCGTAATCTGTGCCATCGTCCAAAGAAAATCCGGCGTCCGCCATCGCTTCTTTTGAAGATTTCAAGCCAAGTTGAATAAATCTGTCTGCTTTTTTTACTTCTTTGGCGTCCATAACGCTAACTGGGTCAAAGTCCTTGATCTCTGCCGCAATTCTTACAGGAAGTCTATCGGCTGAAAAATGCGTAATCTCACAAACACCGCACTTGCCTTGAGATATGGCTTCAAAATTAGTATCTTTGTTGTCTCCAAGTGATGTGATAATTCCAATGCCTGTAACTACAACGCGTCTCAAGAAAACCTCCTGTAATGATCCGATCTAAATAACAACTACTTTTTGTGAGCTTCTATATAATCAATAGCGTTTTTAACGGTTGTGATCTTTTCTGCGTCTTCGTCTGGAATTTCTATGTCAAACTTTTCTTCCAAAGCCATAACAAGCTCAACAACATCTAAACTATCCGCGCCA
>CAUTXO010000086.1:0-3968 GCA_963542625.1 uncultured Helicobacteraceae bacterium
TATGCCAAACTAGCATTCAATCAAAGCAATGCCTTTTGGAAACAAGAGCAAGCAAACCTAGCGCATTAGGTGATCGCCATTGCTCTAAGATCAAGCTCTGCGCCGGGTAAGATCTTAGATCTAGCTTAGCGCAAATGCAAATTCAAAATGGGGCAAGAGCTAGCCAGCGCAAACGCAAATCCAAACGGTGCAAGATCTAGCCCCCCCTCGCAGCTCAAATCAAACCGGAGCAAAACGTGCAACATTGCAAAACAGTAAAGTTCAACACCGCAAAGCTTGCAAGCCTTTTAGTGCTGGCGCACAAGTTAAGCCTTAGCCCCGCGTGAGCTCCACAAGTTCTGCAAAACCAAAACCATCAAGCGCCTTGCAAAGCACCAAAGCACGCGCAAGCCCCACGCAAGCTCCCAAAAAACCCCAAACCCCTGCAAGCTACACAAAGCCCGCGAGCACTGCAAAGCACGCGCAATCCCGCAAAACTCAAGCCCTAAGAATTTTGAATAAAATCTTTTATCGCCTGCTTGACGCTTGAAAGATCTAGCACGCTATTATGCACCACAGGCTTATCAAAAAGGCTCGCAATGCCCGCCGGAATTTCCGCGCCAAAGGTTTTAGCCGTCTTATCCAGCGCTTCTTGCTCGTTTGCAAGGGGGCTGCTAAGCACACAAGCAGCAACAGTGGCCGGGAACTTCGTCCATTCTGCGGTTGATAGCAAAACGGTCTTTTGCTCTGGCGCGTAGCAAGCCCCAACCGCCGTGTGCGGATCCAAAAGCACCCCGCGCTTAGCGTGCTCTTTGATGGCGCCCTTTATTTCATCTTGGCTCACAAAAAACGCTTCAAAAGTGGCTTGCAACCTTGCTAGCTCATCTTGCCTTAGCCTGTAATAGCCCGCCCCGTCAAGCTCCGCCATAAGCTCGCGCGTCCTGTCCGCGCCAAACTCGGCAAACAGCAGCCGCTCCACGTTTGACGATTTTAAAATATCCATCGCCGGCGCAACCGTTTTGATGAGCGCCCTATCCTTGGCGTTATACTCGCCGCGCGTGAAAAAATCCGTAAGCACGTTGTTTTCATTTGAGGCGATGATTAGCTTGCGCACCGGCAACCCAAGCCGCTTTGCGTAATAGCCGCCAAGCGCGTTGCCAAAGTTGCCCGATGGCACGACAAAATCCACTTCGCCCCCAAGCGAGATCTCCCCCGCCTTAACAAGATGAAAATACGCGTAAAAGTAATACACAATCTGAAAGGCAATCCGCCCAAAATTCACGGAATTTGCCGCGCTAAGCGCTAAGCCATTTTGCGCCAAAAAGCCGTTAAAATCTTCGTCTTTTAAGAGCATTTTTAAGATGTTTTGAGTGTCGTCAAAGTTGCCATTGGCGCCTAGCACTTTTAGGTTTGGCGCGCTTTGTGTCGTCATTTGCAGGCGCTGAACTAGGCTCGTGCCGCCGTTTGGGTAAAGGCAAACAACGCGCACGTTTTTCGCCCCCGCAAAGGCGCTAAGGCTAGCTGGGCCTGTGTCTCCGCTCGTGGCGGTTAGGATAAGATAATGCTTATTTTGCCTAGCCGCAAGGGTGCTAAAGAGCTTGCCAAAGGGCGCTAAAGCCATATCCTTAAACGCGCGCGTCTTGCCGTGCCAAAGCTCGCAAGAGATAAGATCCGCGCCAAGCTTGGTAAAATGCACAGGATCCTTGCCATCAAAGGCATCGTAGGCGTTTAAGGCTTCTTGTAAGAGATCTTCGTCAATGCCTAGATCTAGCACGCTAAAAAGCTTCTTGGCTAGATCTTTGTAGCTAAGATCTTGCATAGCTTTTAAATCCGCCGCGCCTAGATGAGTAAAGCTTTCCGGCGCCCAAAGCCCACCAAAAGAAGTCATCGGCGCAAAAATCGCTTGCGTAAAGTCCGCTTTTTGCCCGCCGTCCGCCGCCGTTTTTCTCGTCTCAACAAAGCTCATCAAGGCTCCAATAGGCAATTTGTGTATAATTTTAATATGGCTTGGATTAAACTTTCTAAACAAAATTACTTTCACAATTTATCGCTCATCACAGCCCGCGCGTCAAAGGAAAAAATCGCCGTCGTGCTAAAGGATAACGCCTACGGGCACGGCATAGAGCAAATCGCGCCGCTTGCCGCGGAGTTTGGCATTACAAAATGCGTGGTAAAAAGCGCGCAAGAAGCTTTCAAAGTGGCTAAGATCTTTCCTTTTATCCTGATTTTAAGCGACAAACCGCGCGAAGATCTTGGCGCAAATATGCACCTTGGCATTAATGAGCTCTCAAAGCTAAAGCAGTGCAAAAAGGGCACGAACGTCTTTTTAAAAATGGATACCGGAATGCATAGAAACGGCGTGGCGCCACAGCAGTTGCAAGAAGCGCTTAGCCTTGTGCGCAGCGCAGGGCTTAACCTAACGGGCGTTTATTCGCACTCTAGGGCGGCTGATGAGCTATCAACGGAGGCCTTTTGGCAGCTGAAAAACTTCGAGAGTGTGCGCGCAAAAACGCTTGAACTTTGCCGGGAACTATCTATGCCCGCGCCCTTGTTTTCTTTTGCAAATTCAGCAATGCTTTTTAGATACGGCGAGCAAAGCGCCTTTGACCTAGCGCGCGTAGGCATTGCAAGCTACGGCTACCTAGAAATGCCAGCGGGCTTTGCGCCGCTTGAATTGCGCCCCGTGCTTAGTTTGTTTGCAAACCGCGTCAGCACAAGGGCTTTAGGCGCTGGCGCTAGAGTTGGCTACTCTGGGCTTGGAAAAATAGAAAATGATTGCACCGTTAGCACATACGATCTAGGCTATGGCGACGGCTTTTTGCGCCTAAATAAGGACAAGATCTTAACGACGCCGCAGGGCTATAAAAACATCGGCAAGATGTCAATGGACTCATTTAGCCTAAATTCAGCCGATGATTGCGTGGAGATTTTTAACGACGCCCGCCCCATCGCTAAGATCTTTGACACAATCGTTTATGACTGTTTGGTGAAATTAAATGAAAACATCGGGAGAGTAGTCTATGAGTAGTTTTTTTGATAAATTCACAAAGGATAAGCAGCGCTTCATAACGGCTTTTGCGCTTATTGCGGCGCTGTTTGTAATCGGCGCCATCGATAGCTTTTTTGTTGTCTGGGCGGTGCTTGGCGTGCTTTACGTGCTGGCGTTTTTTGAGAGTTTGAAGCTCTTTGGCATAGAAAGCAGCTCGCTTTACATTTACGCCGTTTTGATTTGGCTTGGCGCCCTTGTGTTTCCAACGCCGGCGACGCTTGTGTTTTTGGTGCTGATTGCCTTTGCGAGCGTTTTGGCGTATCGGCAAAAGCTTGATAAAAAGATCTTCATACCGTTTTTATACCCAAGCGTGGGCTTTTTGTTTATCCTAGATCTTTACACAAAGCATTCAATCAGCGGGATCTTATGGCTGATTTTCATCGTCGCGGCGACCGATAGCGGCGCGTATTTAATAGGCAAAACAATCGGCAAGAGGCCCTTTTGCCCGGCAAGCCCCAACAAAACGCTAGAAGGCGTTGGCGGCGGCGTTTTAAGCGGGCTTGTCGTTGGCTCCATTTACGGCGCGGTGCTGACGAATTTCTTTTGGGCGGTCTTTGTCTCGCTGCTTGTTAGCATTGCAAGCGTCTTTGGCGACCTTTTTGAAAGCCACCTAAAACGAGAAGCGGGCGTGAAAGATAGCGGCAACATCTTGCCCGGGCACGGCGGCATTTTGGATAGGCTAGACGGCTATTTATTCGCCGCTGTTTTGATGTCTATTTTGATGAGCCTTTGAACTTGCGGCTTGAGTGGCACGCACGGGAGAGCGCAAGATCTACTCAAGATCTGGTGCTTATCCGGCTCAAGATCCATAGCAAGATCCGTGCAAGATCTAGCCCAAGATCTTGGCTCTCAAAGCGCTAAGTATGCAATGGCTAGCACGTGCAAAGCGCGCGCAAACTTTTAAGATCTGCGCCACCCTGCCTTTGATTTTATAACTTCA
>CAUTXO010000087.1:0-3933 GCA_963542625.1 uncultured Helicobacteraceae bacterium
TTTGCACGCGGTGGCTAAGATCTAGGAGCAGCTATGTGGTAGTGGTTTGGATCTTGCGTGGTTAAGATCTGCACGCGGCTTGTGATGGATCTTGGCGCGCTAAAGATCCTAGCTAGCAAGCCGGGCTTAGATCTTGGCTAGATCTTGCCCTAATGCCTTAGCTTGAAGTCGTAGTAGCGGGAGATGAATTTGCCGTCATCGATGTTGTTTAGCTGTATCGCCGCGCCTGAATAGTTGGCGGTTTCCATATACAAAAGCGCCAGCCCATAGCGCGCCTCAAAGTTGCGCTTGTTTTTCTTAATGGCAAGGTCAAGCAGCGCGATGGCGTTTGCCTTGTGCCCCGCGCCGATTGCAGCAACTGAGGCAAGGAGCATTGTTTTTGTGTCTGTAATTTCGTGGCGGTCGATTAGGTCGCTGTAAATCACAAAGGCCTCTTCAAAAAAGCCAAGATACACATCCACAAGCGCCACAGCCTGCATAAGCGCCTTTGGGTTTAGCACTTCAACTTGCATACGGTCCTTTAGATCTTGACGGATCTTGCGCAGGTTGCCCGTGATTAGCGCTAGCTTGATGTAGAGATCCCGCGAGATGTCCGAGCCATAGTAAAGCCCGTCTTTTCTGAAGTCTTGCCGTTGGATTAGATCTTGAAAGGCAAAGGCCTGCGCCTTGATTGAGCCGCCGCTAGCACGCGCGTAGGTAGCAAGCACTTTTGCCAAAAAGTCGTTTGGATAAAGGCTTAAAAGCTTATTTGCCCTTTGCACCAAAACGTCTTGCTTGCCAAGTTTATACGCCGCAAAAATATCCAAAAGCAAATTGCGCGCGTTTTCGGGCTTATCTAGCTCAAGCCACCGCAAAAGTGCGGGGTGATTGTTTTTGTAAAGGCTAATAAGCGCAAAGTAAAATTTGGAATCTTCGCCCGCGTCTTTTTGCAAATATTCTACAAGATCGTTTAGGTTGTCGCGCTCGTTTGCGCCCGCGTATGACGATAAAATCACGCTCAAAACGCCCGCTAGTTTATTTTTGCGGTCTAAAAAATAGCTGCGCGAGAAGTAATTGTAGGCGTTAAAGTAATCCCCAAGCTGCGCGTAACTAAGCGCAAGGTTGTATTCAAGCACGCTGTCGCGCGTGTAGTCCTTTTCTATTTTTTTGAAAATTTCGTTGGCACTGATGATTTTGTTATCAAGCGCTAGCTTTATGCCAAGCATTAGCCCCTTGTTAATGCCTGAGAGCACTAGGCTATTTTCTAGGTATTTTTGCGCGCTTGCGATGTCGCTAGCATTAATGCTAATCTCGCCCTTTTGGATAAGGCGCACGTTTTGTGACAAGTCCGTGATCTTATAAGGCATAAAATAAAAGAAAATCCCAAGCGTAGTTTCTTCGTCTAAAAGCAAATTTTTAGAAAAAAAGTCTTGGATTAAGTCGATGTCAAACAGGCGGGATTTTAGCTGAATGTCAATCGGGTAGTGCCCTATGGCGTCCTTTTTTTTCAAAATGCCGCTAATTTGCGTGCCGGCTGTGAAAAGATCCCCGTTTTTTAGGTAGCTAAGCACCAGCGCTTCTTGCGATTTGTTCGTATCCACCTTTTTTGAAACGGCTTCTTTTAGGGCCGCTATGGCGCTGTCATACTCGCCTATGCGCGCGCTCATTAGCCCAAGGTTTAAGAGATCTTGCGTTTTTGCCGTCTTTTCAAAATACTTAACGCTTGAAGTTAAATCGCCAAGCGTGAAATAAGACTTTGCAAGCATTGAATTTATGAGCCCTTCGTAATCTTTCAAAAGCACATCAGCCCCCGCGGCGATGACTTGCACCGGGCGGTTGCGGTAATAATTAATGAGCGTGTAGAGATACGGATAAATAGGCGAATTGACCTTTTCAGGCAGGGCGTCGTAGGCAAGATCTAGGTAGTATTTAAAGGCGTCCGTGTCCTTTAACACAAGGGCGCAAACGCCGGCGTTTATCGCGCTTTCGCACCGATTTTCGTTCGTGTTTATCGCCTTTTGAAAGTATTCAAGCGCCTGTTTGTATTGCTCCTTTTTCATACTAACAACGCCTAGATTGTAAAGCGAGAGCGACTGATTATAAATGGATACCTTGTTGAAAAGATCCATCGCGTTTTGATAATCGCCCTTGTCGTAAAGAAAGGTGGCTTTTGAAATTATGCGCTCGATGTCCGTGCCGGCTAGATCTTGGCGGATTAGCTCCTTTTCTTCTAAATTTTTGGCGATGAAGCTGCCGTTTGGCAAGCCGTAAGTTTCATCGTTTTTATCAAAAAGGAGCCAAAGCGTCAAAAATAGGGCAAAAACCACCGCAAGCGCGCCTAGAAAAACGTAAAAATGCAATTTGTTTTTTGGCGGTGGTGGGGCTAGCTTTGCGCCGTCTTTGGCGCCTGGCTCATCTTGCGCGCTTGCCTGGTCGCCGCTGCCGTCCGCGCCACTTGCGCTAGCGCTTTCTTCGCCGTCAAGATCTGAAGAGATCTCTACGCCGGCTCCATCATCAGATCCGGCGCTAGGCGCACCCCCAGATCCAGCGCCTGGCTCTTTTAAAACGATGACGTTTTCGTTTTCATCAGCCATTTGTTACCTACAAATATTTTAGTAGCGCAGGCGGGGTATTCACGCTGCCGTCTTCGTTTTGGAAGTTCTCCATAATGGCAATAAGCGTTCTGCCAACGGCAAGGCTTGAGCCATTTAGCGTGTGAAGTAGCGCGTTTTTGCCGTCTTTTTTGTAGCGGATCTTGGCGCGGCGGCTTTGAAAATCGCCAACGTTGGAAACGGAGCTAATCTCGCGGTATTTGTTTTCTGATGGGATCCACACTTCAATATCCACCGTTTTGCGCGCGCTAAAGCCAATGTCGCCCGAGCAAAGCCGCACAAGCCTATGCGCTAGCCCTAGGCTTGAGAGCAGATCGCTAGCGCAAGAGAGCATTTCGTCAAAGATCTTGTCGCTATCGGCTGGCTCACAAAAGCTCACAAGCTCGACCTTATCAAATTGATGTTGGCGCATAATTCCCCGCGTGTCGCGCCCAGCGCTGCCCGCTTCTTTGCGAAAGCAACTCGTGTAGGCGGTGAGTTTTATCGGCAGCTCGCCCGCGGGAATAATTGTGTCGTTATACAAATTCACAAGTGGGACTTCCGCCGTTGGGATAAGAAAGAGCCCCTCGCCGCCTTCTATTTTAAAAAGGTCATTCTCAAACTTTGGCAATTGCCCAGAGCCTTGCATCATCGCGCGATTAACAACGCTTGGTAGCCAAACCTCGCTAAAACCACGCGCGGCGTTGAAATCTAGCATATAATTAATCAGCGCGCGCTCTAGCTTTGCCGCTTCTTTTTTCATCACGGTAAAACGCGCCTTAGCAAGCTTCACGCCCGCGTTAAAATCCAGCCAGCCAAGCGCTTCGCCAAGCTCGTAATGCGCGCGCGGGGTAAAGCCAAACACAGGCGGCGTCAGGATCTTTTTAATTTCTACGTTGTCGTTTTCATCTTTACCAATGGGCGTTGTCTCATCAAGCATATTCGGCACTTCTAGCAAGATCTGTTCAAGTTCAAGCGCACATTCTTTCGCCTTTATTTCTGCTTCTTGCACCGCCGCCTTAATGCGCGCTAGATCCCCTTGCAACGCGCTTGTGTCTTTTTTTTGCGCCTTAAGCGCGCCAAAGTCTTTTGAGAGCTTGTTTTGTTCGGCGCGCGCGTCTTCATACGCCCTTTTTTGCGCCTTGTTTTTTAACGCCGCATCACGCAAACGCAAAAGCAGCTCATCGCTAGCGTTTCTGCGGCGCAAATTCTCCTGCACGGCTTCAAAATCATTTTTTGTTTTATAATCTTCTCCATATTTTTCTATATCTCGCATTTATACCTCCAGTGTTAACATCTTATAAAAAGTTTTATTTATCGAATAATATTGGCACATATCAAAGGCTCTCTAATTGTGTAATCC
>CAUTXO010000088.1:0-3807 GCA_963542625.1 uncultured Helicobacteraceae bacterium
TTGTTTTTTTTCTTTTTGGCGGTAATGCTTGTTATGCCGTTTTTGCCCGCGTCGGTCGTCCCGCTTACAAACGGCGCAAAGCGCTGGATCAAAATGCCGCTTGTTTCACTCTCGCCGGTTGAGTTTTTCAAGATCGGCTTTATTTATTTTCTGGCGTGGAGCTTTACGCGCAAGTTTTACGCGCGCAAGGAGCGCTTTGCAATCACGCAAGAGCTAAAGATCCTAGCGCCGTATTTTGTTATTTTTGGCGTTGTTGTGGTGCTGGTGGCGTTTTTGCAAAACGACTTCGGGCAGGTGGCTATTCTTTTTATCACGCTCATTCTAATGGCGTTTTTTGCGGGCGCTAGCTTGAAGGTTTTCTTTGTGCTAATCGCTGGATCCTTTATTGGCGCGGTGGGGCTTATCCTAACAAGCGCGCACAGAATAGAGCGGATCAAACACTGGTGGGTGCAAGCGCAAGACATTATCCTAAGCGTTTTTCCAAACTTCATCTCATCAAGGCTTAGGATAGATGAAACCTACCAAACGGCGTATCAGATCTCACAAGGCTTGCACGCCTTTTGGAATGGCGGGATAAAGGGCACGGGCATTGGCGAGGGGATAGTAAAACTTGGCTATTTAAGCGACGTGCATACAGATTTTGTCCTTGCCGGGCTTAGTGAAGAGGGCGGCTTTATAGGGCTTTTGTTTGTAACGCTCATCTTTTTTTTAGTGATTTACCGCGTTTTTAAGATCGCAAACAGGAGCGAAAACCCGGTGTTTTATCTTTTTGTAGCCGGTGTTGGCATTATGCTAAGCGTGCAATTTTTCATAAACGCGCTGGGCGTTGTGGAGCTCATTCCGCTAAAAGGCATCGCCGTGCCATTTCTTAGCTACGGCGGGAGCTCGCTACTATCGGTTTCACTCGCCATTGCAATGATAGTAATGATAAGTAAAAAGGCAAAATTTTGATAGCAATCACAGGCGGCGGCACGGGCGGGCATTTAGCCATAGCAAAGGCGCTAAAAGAAGAGCTTAACAAAATGGGCGAAAGGCCTATTTTTATAGGATCCTTGCGCGGGCAAGACAGGCTTTGGTTTGAGAAAGACGATGGCTTTAGCAAAAAGCTTTTCTTGCCAAGCGGTCAGTTTGTGAATAAAAAATTGCCGGGCAAAATCGCCACGCTTTTTGTGCTGGCGTTTCTTGTGGTAAGGGCGGCGATTCTTTTGAAGCAAAACGGGGTAAAAAAGGTCATTAGCGTTGGTGGGTATTCTGCCGCGCCGGCGGCTATTGCTTGCTTTATTTTGCGCCTAGATCTTTACATTCACGAGCAAAACTCCGTTGCCGGTAGCCTAAACAAGCTTTTAAAGCCTTACGCAAAGCGGTTTTTTTGCTCCTTTGGCGATGGCGCCTTTGGCTACCCCGTTGCCAAAGTTTTTTTTGAAACCGCACGGCAAAGAAAGGGCAAGGCTCAAACGGTCATCTTTTTAGGCGGCTCGCAAGGGGCAATGGCGATAAACGACATCGCGCTTGAAATGGTGGATTTTTTCAAGATCCGTAAGATAAATGTGATTCATCAAACGGGCAAGAGCGATTATTTTAGAGTGCGTGACGCCTACGCTGCCAAAGGTTTTGTAGCCGATGTTTTTGCCTTTAGCGACCAACTAGCGCTAAAAATCGCGCGCGCGGATTTTGCTGTGGCTAGAAGCGGCGCGGGGAGCTTGTTTGAGCTTGGCGCAAACGGCATTCCTACGTGCTTTGTGCCCTATCCATACGCGGCGCAAAACCATCAGCTCACAAACGCAAAATACCTAGCGGACAAAAAACTTTGCTTTATTTTAGAAGAGCACGCGCTAGACACGGGCGTTTTGGAGCGCCTAATTGACACCCCGCACGACGAAATCTCTTCAGAGCTTATGCGCTTAATCAAAAAAGACGGCGCAAAAGAGATTGTAAATCTAGTGCTGCAAGAATGAAAAAAATCTATCTAGTTGGCGGCGCGGTTAGGGATGTGCTCCTAAATGCGCCCATTAGCGACAAAGACTACGTGGCTGTGGGCTATGAAGCGAGCGATTTTAGCCACCTACCGCGCGTCGGCAAGGATTTTGAAGTTTTTTTGCTTTCTAGTGGCGCGCAACTGGCGCTAGCAAGAACCGAGCGCAAAACCGGGCACGGCTACAATGGCTTTAGCGCGAGCACAAAAAACGTAACGCTAGAGCAAGATCTAAGCAGGCGGGATCTGACGATAAACTCAATCGCTTACGACGAGCAAACCGGCGAGTATATCGACCCCTTTGGCGGTATGGCGGATTTAGAGCGCAAGATCTTAAGGCATACGTCGGCTAGCTTTGTAGAAGATCCGCTGCGTGTGGTGCGGTTGGCGCGTTTTAAGGCAAGGCTTGGCGATGGCTGGCGCATAAGTGACGAAACAAAACGGCTTGTTTTGTCGATGAAACAAGAACTTGCTTTTCTTGAAAAAAACCGCGTTTATAAAGAAGTGCAAAGGGTTTTGGAGACGCCAAACGCGCACATTTTTTTTGAAACGCTTGCCGAACTTGGCGTGCTAGCTGATGTTTTTCCGCTGATTGGCTCGCTTAGCAAGGCGAAGTTTATGCGCGGGGTGGAGCTTTTGCGGGTGCTAGCTGCAAATTCTGCGCTACTAAAACTAACGGCGATATACCACGACGCCCCGCTTGAAAAGGGTCTTGACATCTTGCTACCTAAAAAACTAGAAAAAAAGCTGTTTTTTTTGATTGGCGCTTACCCTAAGATCCTAAACATTCAAGAGCAAACGCCAGAGCAAATAGCCGAGTTTTTAGCCGGGTTTAAAAAAGACGGCGCGCTTTTAGAATATCTGCTTAGCTTTTGCCGCGCACTTGAAGCGGTGGCGGGGGGGCAAGCGGTGGCAAACTCTCAAGCGCCAGAGCAAATGGCGCTAGAGCAAACAGCGGGGCAAGAAACCGCACAAGCGCAAGCTGCGCAAGACAAAAAAGCAAGCACGCAAACAGCGCCGGATCAAACCGCAGGCGTAACCCCAGCAGGCGCAAACCGTGCGCAAACAAGTCAAGAAGCGCTAGCGGCTAAGCTTTCAAGAGCATACGCGCGCATTTCATCTTACAGCCCGCAAAGCTGGATAGCCGCGCAAAGCGTGCCACCGCCGGCGCAGAAAATAGCCGCGCACATCAGGCAAAAAAACCTAGAATTGGTGCAAGAAGCCTTTGGCAAAGGGGGCGCGCTTGATACGCCACACGCTTAGCGACAACAAAACGCTCGATGAATTCGTGCTTGCCAAAGAGCTAATGAGCCTAGCCGGGCTTAGCCCAAACGCCTTTTGCTTTTGGAAAAGATCCTACTGCGGGCTCTACGAAGGTAGCGCGATAGTTTTCATCAAAAAATCCACCGTGCCAAGTGGCTACTTGCACCTTTTGCCAAAATGCACCGCGCTTGATGGCTACGTGCAATCAGCGGCGTTTTGCCGCTATCTTGGGCTCTCGCCAAGCTCGCTAGTGGAGAGCAACGGCGGCGAATTCGTCAAACAACTGCAAATCAAACGCATAGGCCGCGCCGTGCTTGTGAATTTAAAGGCGTTTTACGAAAGGCTCGGGCTATCAATGGACTACCAGATCTACGTGGATAAATGCAAAAATTTCTCGCCACTTGAAAAAAAGATCCGCGTAACAAAAAGCCTTTGCATAGGGTATTACTAAGCCAGATCTTGCGGTTAGCTAGGCGCGTTGGATCTTGCGCGTTTCTTTGCGTGCTTAGATCTTACGCGCTTTGTTCTAGCTGTAATAGATCTGGCACTTTTGAAGTTATAAAATCAAAGGC
>CAUTXO010000089.1:0-3426 GCA_963542625.1 uncultured Helicobacteraceae bacterium
AGATCTTGCCCTCCCCCCAGATCTTTACACTCTCAATCTTTGCACCACCGCGCTTAGTAGCCGTGAGTTTGCTCGTCACCACCGCCACTGTAAAGATCTTGCACGCGCTAGATCTTTGCGCCCCCGCGCTTCAGCCGCTGGATCTATAGTGCAAGGTCTTGTGTGGATCTTGCTCGCCGGATCTACGGTAGATCTTTACGCCGCCAAGCTTTAGTATCCGTGAGTTTGCACTCTAGCACCCAGTAATACAAACCACCGCCAAGCAATCCAGTAACCCAAACCGCATAACACCCTTTGCAATGACTTGCGCGTTTTGCTGCGCCATAGATCCTTACCGCCCACAACGCACCAAGATCTTGACGCTCCCACCACCCAGCGCGTGTTAGCACTTAAGCCAGCCAGAGCCCACCACTACATAGAACGTGGGGGTAAAGATCTTGCTCGGATCTTGCCCGCGCTAGATCTAGGGTTAGATCTTGACTAAGATCTGTTAGCTAGATCTAGTGTTAGATCTAATGCTTATGTTTTTCTTTTTTTAAATTAGGGGGAAAGGGGGTCAAGTTGCGAGCCACCCCCTTTCCCCCATACCCCCTAAACCCCAGCACGCTTCTTAAGGTGCAAGCTTACGCTTGCAATTTTTGTTGCATATGCAAAGCATATGCACCTTTGAAAAGCGTTGTCGGGGTTGTGGGTTCAAAGGGGAACGGGAGCCGTGACGCAGCAATTGGGCCCCTCTTCCCCCTAAGGAAAGAAAAACACAAGCGCTAAAGGTACACCATAAAAGAAAAAAGAAAAAATACCGCGCAGGGGTAAGATCTTGCGCTCACGGGGGGGGGCAAATGCAAGCAAGATCTTGCGCGCAGTGTTAGAGAATAGTTGCTATCTCGCTAACAGTTTTCCCTGAGGGGCAAATGCAAGCAAGATCTTGCGCGCAGTGTTAGATCCTACGTAGCAAGAGCAAGCCCTAGATCTGGCTACTTACGTATCGTCCTAAAATCCTTGATGTGCTTGATGATCTTATAGCTATGGTTGAGCGACGAAGCGATAGACCCGCCTATGCGCGCGGCTAGGTCGCCCGCGATGTATAAGCCCTTTATGCTCGTTTGGTGGTTTTCGTCCAAAACGGGGAAGCCCTTGTCGTTCGTCGCCACGCCGCATTTGCTTAGAAAATCGCGCGGGGCTGAGCCGCCGATGGCATAAACGACCTTGTTATACATAATGTTCCAGCCGTCGGTGTAATGCACCAGCACGCGCCCTTCTTTGTTGCTGACTTCTTTTATATCCACGCCGATTTTTAGATAGATCTTGTTGTGCTGCACGTATCGGTCTAGGATCTTCATATTTTCTAAGTTCGCGCGCGTGAAGCTATCCTTGCGGTAGGTTAGCGTTACGCGGTTGCTATCGGCTAGGTAGTAGGCGTATTCTATCGCGCTGTCGCCACCGCCCACGACCAAAACGTCCTCGTCCTTAGAACAGTGCTCTAGGTTATGCCCTACAAGCGCTTTGATTGATGGCGGAATGTCGTATGCGGGCTTGTTTGGCTTACCCATATTGCCGATGGCGATGATAACGTTCGTTGCGTAAAACATATCGCCGCCAACGGTTTTTATCTCAAACGGAATTTCTAGCGCCTCGTTTTCTTTGATGTATTCAATCTCGGCGTTAAAGCGCGCGTCGATGGCGTGCTTGTCTAGGAGATTGTCAAAAAGGTTAATCGTGCTTTCTTTCGTGCCGTCGGTAAATAGCACGTGCCCTTGGAGATCTATCTTTTGCCCGTGCCAGTCCTTATCCACGCGCTTGTTGTCTTTGTAGTATTTTCTGATTGTCATTGAGTGGTTGTCGCCCTTTTCAAACAGCACAACCCGTCCGATGCCGCTTACCACCGCTTCCACCGCCGCGCTAATGCCAGCTGGCCCCCCGCCTATAATTGCTATGTCGTATAGTTCGGCTTCTTTAAAGTCCATTTGTTGCCCTTGTTAAAAATTTTGCAGAAATATAGCCTGTAATTGCTTTAGCCTGTTTTGATACAGCGCAAACTCGCGGTCGATGAAGTTGATGTAATCCATTCGCAAGCGCGCTAGATCTTGGTTAAAAGAAAGGTAACTGCCGTCAAAATCCTTGCTGTAGGCGTCAAGTTCTAGCATTTTTGCCCCCGCGCCCTTTCCGTATAAAAAGAGCAAGATCTCGGCTATGTGGCTCTTTGGCGAGCTTGCCGCAAAAACGCTCGCGCGCGAGTGCAAATCCGCTAGCACCAAGTTGCGATTTTTTTCTAAAATGAAGCAGTCCCTGCCGCTAAGATCTATGCAAAAAATCATATCCGCGTAGATCCCAGCCTTTAAATTCACAAGAAGCACACTCCATTTATACAATGAAAACGTTAGGCTTGCAAGCTCGGTGAGTAAAGAAAACGCGGCGTCTAGGCTTTGCGCAGATCCTTGCTCGGGCGCGGCAAAACTTCGCGCGGGGGTAGATCTTGGCGCAGATCCTTGCGCGGCTAGATCCGCACTCAAAAACGCGCCGTAGGTTTTGGCAAAATCATCGCGGCTTTGGTGCATTTTGGCGGCAAATCTATCAAAATAAGCGGTGGATAAAATCTCGCTTGCTTCTTCTTGCGTCAGGGTTTTAACGGTGCTGCATTGCATAAGGCATTGTAACAAAAAGCTTGTTATAATACCGCGCAAATCAAACTAAGGATACAAATGAAATTCAGCGGAAAAAACGTTTTAATCACAGGCGCGGGGCGGGGCATTGGCGCGGAGATTGCGCGCGTGCTGGCTGGCTTTGGGCTTAAGGTGTGGATAAACTACCGCAGCTCAGCAGCCGCGGCTGACGCTCTAAAAGCAGAGATTGAAAGCGCGGGCGGGCGCGCGGCGGTCATTGGCTTTGACGCCTCAAAAGACGAAGATTTTACAAACGCGCTAAAGGTCATAATAGACGCCGACGGCGGGCTTTCTTACCTTGTGAATAACGCCGGCATTACAAACGACAAACTAGCCTTGCGAATGAAAGTAGAAGATTTTGTGAATGTGATAAACGCCAACTTGCTTTCGTGCTTCATCGGCTCGCGCGAGGCGCTAAAAATTATGAGTAAGGCGCGCTTTGGCAGCGTGGTGAATATTGCGTCCATCGTTGGCGAGACGGGCAACGCGGGGCAGACGAATTACAGCGCGTCAAAAGGCGGCGTCATCGCGATGACAAAGAGCTTTGCAAAAGAAGGCGCGCCGCGCGATGTGCGGTTTAACTCCATTACACCGGGCTTCATAGAAACGGATATGACGCAGGGGCTAGCTCAAGAAATTAGGAACGAATACATAAAAAATATCCCGCTAAAAAGGCTTGGATCTCCAAAGGAAATAGCAGAAGGCGTGGCGTTTTTGCTTAGCGACCACTCCGCCTACATAACGGGAGAAACGCTAAAAATAAACG
>CAUTXO010000090.1:0-2677 GCA_963542625.1 uncultured Helicobacteraceae bacterium
AAAGGTAAATATACTCAATGGAAAATCATTTTTTAACGTCAGGGGGGGGGGGCGCTAAATGCCTTTGGGCTATTCCCTTCTATCCACAGCAAGGCGCATACAGCTTACAACGCGCAAGATCTTACGCGGCTGCTTAAAAAGCCATCGCAATACATCGCATACGGCAACGGCAAAAGTTACGGCGATAGCGCTCTAGCTAGCGAGATAATCCAAATGAAAAACTTTGACTGCTTTTTAAGTTTTGAGCGCGGCGTGCTAGAAGCCCAAGCTGGCGTGCTGCTAGATGAGATCTTGAGAGTTTTTATCCCGCAAGGCTGGTTTTTAAAGGTCACACCAGGCACCAAGCTAATCACGCTAGGCGGCGCGATTGCGGCGGACGTGCACGGCAAAAATCATCACAAAAACGGCTGCTTTAGCGAGTGCGTAGAGGAGCTAATGCTAATGCTACCAAGCGGCGAAGTTGCCGTGTGCTCTAGATCTAATAACGCCGAGCTTTTCCGCGCCACCTGCGGCGGAATGGGGCTAACCGGGCTTATTTTAAGCGCCAAGATCTCCCTAGAGCCAATCCGCTCCGCGCGCATAACCCAAACGGTTTTTAAAACAAAAAACCTTCAAGAAACGCTGGAAGTTTTTGAAGAAATTGCGGGCGTTTCTTATAGCGCGGCGTGGATCGATTGCCTATCAAGCGGCAAGGCGCTTGGAAGATCCGTCGTCTTTGCTGGCGAATTTTTGCAAGATGGGGATCTTAGCTACACTCCGCGCACGGGGCCAAACATTCCGTTTTTCTTTCCGGGCTTTGCGCTAAACAAACTTAGCGTTAGCGCCTTTAATGCGCTTTATTACGCGCGCGCAAAGGCGGGCAAGGCTAGCGTGGGGCTAGACGAATTTTTCTACCCGCTTGACGCCATTGGCAACTGGAACAGGATCTACGGGCGCGGGGGCTTCGTGCAGTATCAATTCATTTTGCCAAAGGAAAACACGCACGCCTTGCAAGAGATCTTAGAGCAAATCGCCGCGCGTAAAGAAGGCTCGTTTTTAGCCGTGCTAAAGCTTTACGGCAAGCAAAATGCAAACTTTCTATCTTTCCCGCTAGAAGGTTACAGCCTTGCGCTGGATTTTAAAATAAAGCCCGGACTTTTTGAGTTTTTAGACGGCTTAGATGAGATTGTTATCAAAAACGGCGGGCGGATCTACCTAGCCAAAGACGCCCGAGTTTCAAGGCAAAATTTTGAAGCAAACTACCCGCAAATCGCGGCGTTTAGAGAGCTAAGAAAGGATTACGCGATGGATAAAAAATTCAACTCCCTTCAGAGCAAAAGGCTTGCCTTATGAGCGCCGTTTTGATAATAGGGGCAAAAAGTGCGCTCTCACGCGAGCTAGCGCGCGAGTTTGCAAAGGAAAAATACGACCTATACCTAGCGGCTAGAAATGCGGCGGCTAGCCTGCAAGATCTTTGCGCTGACTTACAGCTTAGATACGGCGTTAGTAGCAAGGCGCTTGAGCTAGACGTAGCGGATCTAGGCTCTCACGCGGAATTTTTTGCGGGGTTAGATCCAAAGCCTGTGGGCGTGATTTTTGTGGCGGGCATTATGCCGCCAAACAACGACCCAGCGCTAGCAAGCCTAACAATAAACACGAATTTCACCGGCGCGGTTAGCCTTTTAAATCTTTTTGCCGCGCATTTTAAGGAGCAAAAGGCGGGCTTTATCATCGGCATTTCAAGCGTTGCGGGTGATAGGGGGCGGGCGCAAAACTACATTTACGGCGCGTCAAAGGCGGGGCTGGCGGCTTATTTAAGCGGGCTTAGAAACGCTCTGCATAAACACGGCGTGCAAGTTTTAACCGTCAAGCCCGGCTTTATGCAAACGGCGATGACAAAAGATCTGCGCTTGCTGCCAGCCCTAACCGCCACGCCAAAAGAAGCCGCGCGCGATATTTTTGCGGCGTGGAAGGCAAAAAAAGACGTTATCTACACAAAGAAAATCTGGCGGTTTATTATGCTTGCAATCCACCTGTTACCGGAAGCAATTTTTAAAAGGACAAACTTATGACTTCTCAAAACATCGGGGCAACAAGAAAAATCTTGGTTATTTATTACGCGGCTTTTGTGGTGGCTGTGCTGGCTGTTTCTTGGCTTAAACCGAGCTTTGATTGGGATATGCTAGGCTACGCCGCAAGCGCGCTGCACTTTGAAAATTCAGACACGGCGGCAATTCACAAAATGGTTTATGAAACGCTAGAAGGCGCGGTAAATCAAAGCACTTACGATTACCTAACGCAAGCAAATCAATACAGAAAAGAAATGCTCTCTAGCGCGGATTGGTTCGCGCAGCAATTGCCATATTATGAGATAAGGCCTATTTATAACTCTCTGGTGTATTTGCTTTACAAAATGGGCGCAAATATTGTGATAGCGCCGTTTTACGTCTCTGGGCTTGCGGTGGCTTTTGGGCTTATTTTGGTTTTTGCGCTGAGTTTTAAAAGGCTTGATGAGCGACTGATTTTTCTCATTCCGCTTGCGTTTTGGCTTTTTAATGGCTTTTATGTTGCTAGAAATAGTTCGCCAGATAGCCTTGGCTTTGCCTTTATGATGTTATTTTTGTCTCTATTTGTGCGCGGCAGACTAAGATCTTTGCTTTTTTTAATGCCCGTTTTGGTGCTTGTGCGAACGGATTTT